>NZ_QJHD01000022.1:0-85498 GCF_003184505.1 Blautia sp. BCRC 81119
TCAGCTGGAAAAGTATCGTTATCTTTTTCAATGCGCAAAGGAAAGCAATGATTTTGATTCATTTATGAAATTCGCAGTGTAGTTTTGTGCAATTTTTCAAATTTGCTCATTTATAGTATTCTATTCATATTTTTTATTTTTATTCAAAAAAGCCATCAGCCCGATGAAAATGTTTTTTACATCTTCATCGGGCTGATGGCTTTCAATTATGAACAGACGGTGAATGCGGACTAACCTATTCACCCGACCTACAGTGGCTATCTGTTCTATTTGTTAATTGTACAGGTAATTTGCAATGTCTTCGCTTTTGATATTCTCAGCATCGATCCATACCGGATCAAGTAAAACCTTCTTATCAATCTTTGTTTCCTTCTTCGGTGCAGTAGACTGAATAGCCGCCCACATGGTCTGATATCCCATCGCATAAGGATTCTGTGAAAGCACTCCCAGTTCTTCCCCTTTCTGGATCGCTTCCTGCTGTTTGCTGGTTGCATCTACGCCTACTATAGCAACTTTATTTTCTCCTGTGTCCTTATTTACCTCCAGAAACATTTCAGAAACCTCGGCATTGGTGCAGAAAACACCATCCAATGCCGGATATTTATCCAGAACTTCCTTCATGGCTTCCTTCATATCATCAACCTGGTCAGAATATACGGTTTCCACCACTTTAATATCCGTATAATTTGCAATATTATCCAGAAATCCTTTTACACGCTCCTGCGCGCTCTGTGTTTTCTCCTGTGCGGAAAAAACAGCCACATTTCCCATTTTTCCAATGGCGCTGCCAAGCTTATATGCTGCATATTTGCCGATCTGTGTATTGTCTGTTCCACGGAAAGCTCTGACCAGCTTTGTATCACTGACATTGGAATCAAATGCGACCACCGGAATTCCGTTCTCTTTCGCTGCTTCCAGCTGTGCCTGACAGGAATCCATATCTCCGGCAGAAAGACACACTACAGATGGATTCTCAGCGATCACTGCATCAAGAGTATTGATCTGACTTTCTACGTCCTCTTCATCATCCGGACCCTCAAAGGTCATCGTGATCTGCTTGTCTTTTTTGAAACCATACGCCTCATTTACGTCCTTGACAGCAGCTTCCATTCCTTCTTTTACTTTATTCCAGAACTCGCCTTTTTTGCTTTTGCTGACAACAGCTATTCTGGCACCTTCTTCAATAGAAAGAGTGTCATCGATCTCAGGGATCAGCGGGCTTTTTTCTTCTTCCACTTCGGTTGCTTCAGGGGTTTCCTGGACATCTGCTACAATCGGTGCAACAAGCTTTTCTACTTCTTCTTTCTGACAGCCTGTCAGCAGGGTTGCCACAGCCAACAAGGCTGCTGACGCTACTGCAGCTCTTTTCATTGTAATCTCCTCTTCCTCGCTGGTTACTGTTCTTTATCGTCTGCCTTGTCCGTCCACAGTAACTTATACTTTACAAAAATCTTACATTTGGTTACTTGCTTTTTACATTATACACTTTTTCGTATTTCCGTCCAGAGTTTTTACACTTTTTTCACAAAATCCAGAAACGCGCTTCCCTGTGGCTCTGTTTCAAACTTCATCATTTTTCCTGTTCTGGGGTGTTTGAATTCCAGACAACTGGAACAAAGTCCCAGTGATGTACCTTTTTCTCCCGAAGGATTATATTTCCGGTCTCCAAGAAGGGGCAGTCCCTCATGAGAGAGCTGCACACGGATCTGATGATGCCGACCTGTTTCCAGCCTGATCTTAAGAAGTGTCCGGGATTTTCCGTTTATCTCCTGCTGATCCAGAACTTTATAGTGAAGGATCGCTTTTTTTGCTCCCGGTGTATTGGCAGACACCACCTGAGACATGTTGGCTTTTCCATTTTTTTTCAGATAGTCTGTAAGAGTCCCTTCTGAGCTCTTTGCTTTTCCCTCTGTTACTGCCAGGTAATATTTTCCGGCGCCTCCTGCCATCATCTGTTTACTCAAATTTCCTGCTGCTTCGGATGTTTTCGCAAATACAAGAATGCCTTCTACCGGCTGATCAAGGCGATGTACTACTCCCAGATATGGGATCTTTCCCGGTGTTTTTTGTGCCAGATAATTTTTCAGAGCACTTTCCATATCCATTGTTCCTATTTTTGCTGCCTGCACCGGCATTCCTGCTGTTTTTCTGCACACAAGGATCTCTTTGTCTTCATATAAAATATTTTCTTCAATCTGATAATTCCACATATTTTCTCATCTTACTTCCTTTCTCACAGAAGTATAACTGATGATGTTTTTGATGGCAACTGATAAATATAACTGTTCGGAAAATCTCTGATCGAAAATTTTGCTCTCTGCTCGGATCATATTATTTTATCCAGGGCTTTTCGGAACGGTTATATACTTAATATATGCAATCTTATATACACAACGAGACGGTCATCACTTTTTTTACTTTTACAGTTTCCAAAAATGATGACCGTCTCAACACTCTTCGTTATTCAATTTTTCTTCCTCTTCGTTCTTTCGAATAAAGTTTTCTTGTTATACTTATTATACTTATCAATCGAAATCTTTGATTTTATATACTTTATAAAATAATTTCGATTCTCCTTATTCAATTTTGAAATTTTTCTTTTTCAGATTCTCTCTTCTTTTTTATTTCCTGCTCATAAACGACTGATATATGTAAGTATATCTTTTCGATTATTTAGAAAGTTTTATAGATCAGAAATCATTTTTTACGATGTTTGATTTCCTGTTTATCTGAAGAATTTCGGTGGTTATACTTTTTCCTGTTCACTAAACAATTCTGGACTTAACTTCTTAAATTCAAAACCATTTGTCATCTCTGTACTTTGCAATCTGCTGATTCAAATCGACCTATTGGGATTTTCTCCTCTGCAGTTCTTTAAAGTATCCTGGAAAAAAGTTCCTGCCCGATTCTTCTATTTTTAATATCCTCTCAGATATTCTTCTGATGCAAAGCTTCAATCCATATCCTAATGGTTCTGATATGCATTTCAAAGTATCGTTCTCATCTTCACGTTTGTTCTTGGAATCTCTTCTTTCCAACGAACCGGTGAGTTGAGGGTTTTACTCTTTCGGGAAATATTTCTTTACATATTTCCTGAAATCTTTGTATCAGGTGTGTGACAGTTGTTCAATATGAGTTACCGATTCTATATTACCTGAAATACTGATTTCCTTTTGTTTCTGATTTCTTAAAATATAAGTAAGATTTAAGAGGATCTTATTTATATTTCATAAAAGAAACTTCTGTTTTCTTAAGGTGTATCATATGTGATCTGTATCAGGTCTTTCTTGCAGGAAATCCGGTTCCTGTCACTCTCATATTGATGATGGTGTTTGTTTATGTTCCCACTGGAATCACCTTTTCCTTTCTTCATCCTTCATGTGCATCTATGCTATGAATTGAATGATTTTCTTTTTTGTTTTTTGTTTTTCTCTTGTTGTTTTTGATGGTCTTATAATAACATCGTTGCGTGTATTTGTCAATACATTTTTGTGTTTTTATGCTATTATTTTTATTTATTTGTTTTGTTATGTGTTTATATTTTATAATTTGTTTGTATTTTTTATTATTTTCTGTTAATTTATACTATTGTGAAGTTGTGAAGGTAGGGTATATGTCGCGAACGGACGGACGGGAAGGACGGGCGGGGCGGGTGAGGCTTCGGAGGTCTAGTGCTTCTAAGGCTGCGGGGATTCTGCTAAAACCGCTGAAAAAATCCCAGAACTCGCTAACGCTCAAACAGCTGGGATTTTTCCAGCAACGCAGCCTCCCCGCGGCCTAAGAAGTACTACGACTCCTGCAGAGTCACCCGCCCCTCCCGTCCTTCCCGCCCTGACTTTCGAACATGGAAAGTTAGTTAGAAAAGTTTCTGTGTGACTGTATTGGCACTGCAAACATTGCAATGTTTGTACTTTGCAATGTTTGCAGGGGATTGAGATAAACTTTATTCGAAAGAACGAAGAAGAAGAAAAATTGAATAACGAAGAGTGTTGAGACGGTCATCATTTGTTGAGCTTTTCTTGATATTTTTACCGGGGCTGGGATTTGTCTCTGGGAATGTCAGCGTGAGGTGTCCTGTGGGGAGCAGGGGCTTCGGAGTGAGCCTTTGGTCATACTTGGCGGCTGAGGTGACCTGTGGAAAGGTATTCTGCGGATACAGGCCGCAGAATAAGGCCCATCTGTCTGAGCCAGGTACGCATCAGCGTACATGGCGAGTTATGGGCCGGCCTTTTCACAGGTTGCCTCAGACGCTTAGTATGACCAGGCGAAACGACAGCCTCTGCTCCCCACAGGACACCTCACGCGTCCGCATCGTCCACATCCCATAACCAAATATCCATAACCTTAAAAATGTCCCACAACCACACTCCAAAAACAAAAAAGCAGACCGGCAACCTCGATTAAAACGGTCACCAGTCTGCAAAACAACACGGAAATTCTTAAATTACTATATTCCGCTCTGCAGCATATTCATGAACACACTTCCATCACCTTCACGCTCTATATGTGTTCAATCCCTGCATCTATCTACGATTATAATTGATCAGACAACCCTTAAGGATGATCTCTCTCTCATCATCTGTCAGCTCACCCAGAGTTACATCGAACTCCTTCAGAGCATCACCTTCAACAGTATATCCCTTGATCACGTCTGCTTTTTCCTCAACCGCCTTGCGGATTCCCGGGAAGAACAGATAATCACCATTCTTGAACGGAAGATCTCCGGACGGGATCAGGAATGGAAGCATACCCCAGTTGATCAGATTGGAACGATACCTCTTGGTTGCATACTCATTGGCAATGTTTGCCCAGCCGCCAAGTACCTTCTGGCAGGATGCAGCCTGCTCTCTGGCAGAGCCATCGCCCGGTTTCACTGCAAAGATGGTACTTCCTACGCCAAGGTTGGTCTTATCTACATCCGGATAAGTCTTGTTGATGGTTTTAATAACCGGTTTCAGTTCCGGAACAGCCTCTGCCGGGCAGTTACCTGCCTGGATCGCCTTCTGTGCTGCCTGGATCTCTTTTGCACGGCCAACATAAGCCGGATCCTTTCTGGACAGTGTGAACTCTGCAAGTCCAAGCGGATTGGAACGGTAGGAGGATGTCTCACCGGACGGAATCAACTCGTCAGTGGTAGTAACCGGATCGTGGATCTCGGAAACAACCTTCAGGATCAGGTTGTCTGCAAGTGCAGCCATCTCCGGCCAGTCTTTGATATTCGGTCCAAACTGGATCTCTACGCTTGGATCTGCCACGCCCTTGCTGTCAAATACACGGTTCTCGTAGATAGACTTATCGAAGTAGTATTTATGCTCGGAATAGCTTCCGTCAAACTCCTCTGCTGAGGTAAGGAATCCCTTGTTTGCTGCTGTAGCTGCAATGGAACGTGCATCCATAAGTGCAACTGAAGAAATCTGACCGTTCTGGATCTTGGAGCCTTCACGGTTCGGGAAGTTTCTGGTTGTATGACGGATACTGAATGCATTGTTTGCAGGTGTATCTCCGGCGCCGAAGCATGGTCCGCAGAATGCAGTTTTCACAACTGCGCCTGTTCCGATCAGTTCTGCAAGAACACCATTCTTAGCCAGTTCCATGTAGATTGGAGTACTTGCCGGGTATACACTTAAGGTGAAGGCATCATGGCCGATATTTTTGCCCTTGAGGATATCTGCTGCAGCGCAGATATTCTCGAATCCACCGCCTGCACAGCCGGCGATGATTCCCTGCTCAACATAAAGCTTGCCATCAACTACCTTGTCTCTCAATGTGAACGGAATCTTTCCGTCAAGACTTACCTGTGCTCTCTTCTCCACATCTGCAAGGATATCGTCAAGGTTTGCCTTCAGCTCATCGATGGTGTAGGTGTTACTTGGGTGGAACGGCATTGCGATCATTGGTTTGATCTCACTGAGGTCGATCTCTACACAGCCGTCATAGTATGCAACGTTGCCCGGTTTCAGTTCTTTATAATCCTCCGGTCTTCCGTGGATCGCATAGAATTCCTCGATCTTCGCATCTGTCTGCCAGATGGAGGAAAGACATGTGGTTTCTGTTGTCATAACATCAACACCGATACGGAAATCTGCGCTTAAGCTGGCAACGCCTGGTCCAACGAACTCCATAACCTTATTCTTCACATAGCCGTTGGCAAAAACCTCGCCGATGATGGCAAGCGCAACATCCTGCGGTCCTACACCCGGACGTGGAGCACCTTTCAGATAAATAGCAACTACTCCTGGCATATTAATATCGTATGTCTGGCAGAGAAGCTGTTTTACAAGCTCCGGTCCGCCCTCTCCCATAGCCATGGTTCCAAGTGCTCCGTATCTTGTATGACTGTCGGAACCGAGGATCATCTTTCCGCCGCCTGCAAGCATTTCTCTTGCAAACTGATGGATAACTGCCTGATGAGGCGGTACATAAACTCCGCCGTACTTTTTGGCACAGGTGAGACCAAACATGTGGTCATCTTCATTGATGGTTCCGCCTACTGCACAGAGGGAGTTATGGCAGTTGGTCAGTACATATGGTACCGGGAACTTCTCAAGTCCTGAAGCTCTTGCAGTCTGGATGATTCCCACAAATGTGATATCATGGGAAGTCAGTTTATCGAATTTGATCTGAAGTTTCTCCATGTTATCGGATTTATTATGAGCCTTGAGAATAGAATATGCGATGGTATTCTTAGCAGCCTCTTCTTTCGCTACAGGCAGATCAGCCTGGTTCTCGGGAATGATTTCCTGTCCGTTCTGAAGATAAACGCCGGTATCGTAAAGTTTCATTTCGGTTCCTCCAATCTGTAATGATTCTTTTTTTCATAATTTCGTTTATTATAGAGGATTTTTACACATTAGTCAATAAAAGTGATCACGACTGGTGCATTGTTTTGCGTACAAGCGTTATTGTCCTGTGCTTTACTTTCCCTGCAAAATCCGCTATACTGAAGACCATATCGGACGGATATTCATATTCTGCCGGCTGTGGCAGTTTCAATACGGAGGTACTGTTTATGTTTCGTTTATGGGGAAAAATATGGAAAGACAATCGCATGCTTCAGGACACCGTTGTCTGTGATGACAGCGATGATACCAGAACCCACAAGATCTTTCACGGACTTGAGGAAATCTGTTATCAGATGGATCTGGGAAATCCTATCTGGCTGGATGCCACAGTGCGGGATTTCAAAAAGCATGATAAGGCCCGCTTTTATCAGGATAATTTCATTGAACATATTGAATTCGACTACCTGGAGATCCAGGTGATCGAGGAAGACTGAGTAACATATAAAAGGACGCAGGAAAGCCACGAATGCTTATCCTGCGTCCTCTTTTTTCAGAAATCCCCAATCTGGGAGGTATATTTCAGAAGATCATGCTTACTGCTTTTAATGAAGTTTATGCTCTCAGCCAGGAGAAAAACGTAACGCTCCGTATGGCAGCTTACATGGTTGCGATCAAGAGGATCACCACAGCCGGAAAGCTCCGCGGCGGCCCGATCTCCATGGGTTGATAAGGTATAGCTGATAAATTCCTTATCTTACACAACTGCATACATAAAAAAGCTCTCCGGCGGATACAGAGAATCGTATCTGCCGGAGAGTTTTTTTTGCATCCGGTTTCCTTATTCCGGAATATCTTTGTGTACATTTCTGTATTTTCTCAAATATACCGGGATATGTTTTTACTCTGCATTCATAAATTCCCGTATGATCTCCCGCATGATCTCTTCCTCCTCCGGAGAAAGCATCTTGCTGAAGTGGCTTCCGGTAGCAGCCGTCTGACGGATACTTCTGGTGATCTTATCTACGATCTCTTCCTGCAGAACAGAATCCGGCTTTTCTGCGACCGGTACTTCCTCCACCCAGGTACGGACCTGTTCCACATAATCTGCAAGAGAAGCCATCACAAGCTCTTCCTTATAAGAAAAGTCCAATGCCTGACGAAGAAGAAGCAGTACTACCGGCACTGCCGCCCCTATATAAAGATAAAGCATAGACAATCCTTCCCTGTATCCCAGTCTGCTGTTGAGAAAAACAGACAGTCCCAGAAGAAATGTACAAAACAGTGACGGATACCATACAAATCGGTTCATCCGATGCCAGAGCCTGTCCCTTGACTTCCACAGGTTCAGCCATTTTTCTTTGAGATTCTGTAATCGCTGCGTATTTCGGATCATTCTTCGGTAGGTAAGGTTTGTTGCCAGCATCCCCAGACCGCCGATACATCCCATGGATGTCATGACGTAAAGCGGGATGTTCAGCTTCATGATCATCTCCAGCATAAGCCCTCCCTTTTTCACTGCCGCACAGTGCCTGAGCGTGCTTTTGTTCTATAGCCGCACTGCTCATCGCCTTAGGAATATTATACTTCTATATAACTTAACTGGAAAGAATTTTCGTTCGTCAAATGCTGCCCCTGTTTTCGGTCTTTTTACATTTCCTGCAGTGCTTTGACTACATTTTCAAATTTCATGAAGTGAGAAGCCTTTACGAGGATGGTATCTCCAGGTTTCACATATGTGTTCAGGTTCTTAAGAAGGCTTTCCAGATCTTTTTCCCGGATGACTGTCAGATCCGGATTGGTCTGAGATGCCTTTTCCGCGATATGGGCTGCAAGTGGTCCTACGCAGATGCATGCATCGATCCTGCACTGACCTGCATGAATGCCTACACCTTCATGAAGTGCAGCTTCATCCGTTCCAAGCTCACCCATATCGCCAAGAATGGCAACCTTTCTTCCAAGTCCGTCCTGAAGAACATCCAGGGAAGCCTTCATGGACATGGGATTTGCGTTGTAGCAGTCATCTACGATCATGAATTTATCGGTCTCGATCATATTGAATCTTCCGCTGACCGGTTCCAGGCTTTCGATGCCATTTTTGATCTGCTCTGCATTCAGTCCGTAAAGTCTGCCCACAGCTGCTGCTGCCAGTGCATTGGATACCATATGACGTCCCGGCATTGGAATATCTACATGAAATGTCTGGAGTTCTCCGTTCTCTGCCATTTTTCCCTTCAGACAGATGTCACAGCTCATTCCCTTCAGGCCACGGCTTTCCACATTTTCACAGGTAACAGAAGCATTTTCTCCGTTTCCGAAAAATACCGGCTGCATGCCGTTGTATTCCTTTACTGTGGAAAGCTTATCATCATCACCGTTAAGTACGATATTTCTCTTCACATACTGAAAAATCTCTGTTTTTGCCTTCAGGACGCCGTCTCTGTCTCCAAGGTTTTCCAAATGGCAGGTTCCGATGTTTGTGATCACGCAGGTGTCCGGTTTTGCGATCTTTGCAAGACGGGTCATCTCACCGAAATCACTGATTCCCATTTCCAGAACTGCGATCTCATCTTCATCACGAAGGCGGAATACTGTCAGTGGAAGTCCCAGCTCATTGTTGAAATTCCCCTGGGTTTTCAGTGTACAGTATTTTTCCTTCAGCACAGAGGCGATCACCTCTTTTGTGCTGGTCTTTCCAACGCTTCCTGTGATTCCCACAACAGGAATATCAAGCTGCTCCAGATAAAACTCCGCAATGTCCTTTACTGCCTGAAGGGAGGAGCCTACCTGGATATACGGATGATCCGCCCCTTCAAGAGTTCTCTCGGATAAGGTCGCGAGTGCACCTGCTTCCATTACCTGCGGGATAAAACGGTGAGCATCCACACGCTCTCCTACTACCGGTACAAAAAGACCTCCTTTTTCCACCTTACGGCTGTCCGTTGTGATCGCAGTCACTTCCTCCTGAAGTTTTTCCTGCGGGCCGTGGTAAATACCATTGCAGACTTTTGTGATATTTTCCAATGTAAGATTTTTCATGAATAAAATCCTTTCTTTTGCCAGAAACTCCTCCTGTCAACAGGAGGAGTTACGGTCAGATATTTTATTTGCTGTATTTCTTAAAAGAAATGCGGATCAGTTCTTCACAGAGGTCCGGATAGTCGATTCCCAGGACCTTTGCTTCCTGCGGGATCAGACTGGTGGGTGTCATTCCCGGAAGTGTGTTTGCCTCCAGGCAGTACATATCACCGTTTTCTTTCATCATGAAGTCAAAACGTGCATAGCCCTCAATGCAGAGAGCCTTTGCGCCAGCTTCCGCATAATGCTGCATTTTCTCGGTCAGTTCCGGTGAGATCTCAGCCGGACAGGTTTCTACTGTGGAGCCTGCCTGATATTTGTTCTTGTAATCATAAAAGCCCTGCTTCGGTGCGATCTCGATGATCGGATAAGCCTTTCCGTCTACAACTGCAACGGAAAACTCACGCCCCCTGATATACTCTTCAACAACTACCTCATCTTCATAAGAATAAGCACCATCAATGGCATCCTCATATTCTTTCTGGTTGTTTACAATATAAACACCTACGCTGGAACCACCGCAGCATGTTTTTACAACAACAGGAAATTCCATACCAAGATCATGGATGTTTCTTGTACAGTTTTCTTTCAGCATGGAAACGCCCTTCGGTGTCGGTACCTGATCCATGAGAAAGATCTTCTTGGTGAGGCCCTTATCCATAGCAAGGGCACTGCTTAAATATCCGGTTCCTGTGTAACGGATCCCCAGAAGATCGAAGGTTGCCTGAACCTTTCCATCCTCTCCGTTGGAACCGTGAAGTCCCATAAATACAATGTCTGCTGCCTGACACAATTCCAGTACATTCGGTCCGAAAAAGCTTCTTCTTGTGCGTTTGATCTCTTCGATATCATCATCGAAGCTTCTCATATACTCTGCCGCAGAATCTACCTCATAATCTTTATCTCCAAAGGGCTCATCCCAGTCCACCGGCTCCAGTCCGCAGAAAATATCTACAAGAATGGCATTATGGCCTTTCTTACGAAGTGCCTTGCAGACACCGGTTCCTGTTACGATGGAGATCTCTCTTTCTGTACTGGTTCCGCCTGCCAATACAACGATATTCATACTTTCATCTCCCTTGATGATCTTGTGTTTTCTTTTTTCGTATTCTTTTAATATTTCTTTTAATCTCTTATTCATAAACTACGATTGGTACTCCTACACTAATATTATTATAAATGATTGCCGCCTTATCCTTCGGGGTGTTTACACAGCCATGAGAACCATTTGTGATATAGATCTGCCCGCCATACTGTGAACGCCAGCTTGCGTCATGGATTCCGACTCCTCCGGAAAACGGCATCCAGTATGTAACCGGTGATGCATATCCAGGTCCCTTCAAAACTGCCGGTGAACGCATGGCATCCAGTGCAAAGCATCCGGTCGGTGTGGAATGGCCCTTTCGGACACAGCCGGTAACTACCGGTGTATCTACCAGAAGCTGTCCGTCTTTATAGAATACCATTCTCTGGTTGGTCAGGTCAATCTCTACATATGTATTTCCGATATCATTGGTATCTCTGCAAAGTCCACTGTAAGCATACGCCGGCTGTCTCACTTCTGTAGTTCCTGCAAGAATGGCATTATAAAGCCATTCAGTCTCTGTGGTCTGATCGATAGCCCATCCGTAATCACCGCCCTTGATGGTTTTCTGGCGGCCATCGTAAGTGGTAAATGTCCTCGTGCAACCAAAGGTATCATATTTATATCCCAGGCTGTTCACATAAGCTGCAACCTGATCTTTATTTACTATATAATCTCCGTTTGCGTCCCTGACCAGCCAGTCTTTGATGGTATTTCGGTCAAGTTGTTCCGACCGGTCCGAAAAATCATAGGTGATCACGCAGCTGGTAAGCTTGTTCATCTGGTCACAATCTTTTTTCAGAGCTTCATCGTCTTTATATATCGATGGTTTTTTGTAGCAGTTTTTCTTTTCCAGACTAACTGTTTTGTCTCCTGCGGAAACAGCTGCACGGATCACCTTCTGAACCTTTTTTGTATCCAGGGTCGTTCCTTCTTTTTCCGGCTGGATCTCGTAGGTTTCGCCATTATCCTTAATGCATGCGTCTGCAGGCTTTTCCATATTGTCCTTCTGCATGCATTTCAGATTCTTCACAGCCTCTGTCAGTTTGTTCTGATCTTCATAAGCAGTATCCGTTGCCAGTGTATATTTTTTCTTCTGATTAAAAGCAAGGAACCATTTGTACCGGTCCTGTTTCTTGATCAGCTTTTTGGCTCCGTCATCCGGCTTGTAGACCAGTCCGGCTTCTTTTGCGGTAATACTCTCTTTTCCGTTGTTTCTTGTATCAACGGTAAGAACATATGCCTGCACTTCCTTTGCAAGAAGCTTTTCTGTTTCATCTGCAGTTTTATAGGAGCAGTTAAAACCATTCACCTGAGATCCCGGCAAAAAATGATCTGTAAAATAGTGTACACCATATCCATAAGCCCCTGCTGTAAGGATCAGCAGGATCATGATCAGTGCAATGACCAACTTTTTGCCTGTTTTCATTTTTTCTTTTTCCTCATCCATGAGCTCTCTCCAATAGTTATGACTGCCCGGTATTACGCATGCTGAAATACCGGGCAGTCTGATGTGATCGATTTATTTCTCCAGAAGTTTTTCCACACTTACAAGCTTCACACAGAGAACAAATACCTCTGCTGCCTTGCCAAGCTCCTCAACGCTTGGGTAGCTTGGTGCAATACGGATATTACTGTCTTTCGGGTCCTTTCCATATGGATAGGTTGCGCCCGCTCCAGTCATAACAACGCCTGCTTCTTTTGCTTTGGCAACGATGGCTTTCGCACAGCCTTCCATAGAATCAAAGGAAATGAAATATCCGCCGTGAGGTTTGGTCCACTCACCGATTCCAAGTCCGTTAAGCTCTTTATCCAGTGTTGCGAGAACAAGCTCGAATTTCGGACGAAGGATGTCTGCGTGTTTCTTCATATGCTCATGCAGTCCGTTGATATCTTTGAAGAAACGAACGTGACGAAGCTGGTTCAGTTTGTCGTGTCCGATGGTCTGTACAGTCATGTATTTGCGGAAGTCATCCAGGTTCGCCTTGGATGCAGCAACTGCTGCGATACCGGAACCAGGGAAGCTTACCTTGGAGGTAGAAGTAAATTTATAAACAATGTCCGGATTTCCTGCTTTCGCACACTCATCAAGAATCTCAAGAAGGAAATCCTGATTGTCATCATAGAGATGATGGATGCTGTAAGCGTTATCCCAGTAAATACGGAAGTCCGGTGCAGCCGGCTTCAGATGCGCAAAACGCTTAACTGTTTCTTCGGAATAGGTGTAGCCCTGCGGATTGGAATATTTCGGAACACACCAGATTCCTTTTACTGCCGGATCTTCATTGACATATTTCTCAACCATGTCCATATCCGGACCTTCCGGAGACATCGGAATGTTGATCATCTCAATGCCGAAAAATTCTGTGATACGAAAATGACGGTCGTATCCTGGTACAGGACAGAGGAATTTCACCTTGTCAAGCTTGCACCATGGTGTATTTCCCATTACTCCGTGGGAATAGGAACGTGCAATGGTATCGAACATTACGTTCAGACTGGAGTTACCATAGATGATGATATTCTCTGGCTCTACCTCTGACATCTCACCGAGAAGTCTCTTGGCTTCCGGGATTCCGTCGATGACTCCATAGTTACGGCAGTCCACACCGGTCTCACATTTCAGATCTGCATCCCCTGCAAGTACTTCCATCATTTTCATGGAAAGATCAAGCTGATCCGGTGCAGGTTTACCACGGGACATATCCAGTGCCAGACCTTCGGCTTTGATCTCGTCGAACTCACGGTCAAGTTCTTTCTTTAAATCGAGTAGCTCTTCCCTGCTCATCTCACAATATTTTTTCATAAGTTTGCTTCTCCTCTTTTTGTGCACAGTTTCATATCTGCGGTTGCTGTGTTTCTTCTGTTAACGATTTCTGTCTGTCAGGAATTCTCTGCAAAATCTCTTCCGCAAAAAACAGCCACAGTTTCACGGAAGCGGGAAGCCTCTGCCCGGCAGAAAATCTCTGCGTACATTTTAGTATGTAAAAGCGCTGTTGTCAAATCTTTCGTGGAAAATCCTGTACTTCTCTTGCACAGCATCCATTTTTCCTCTATACTGGAAAAAACATTATTATGGCGTTTTTATGGATTCATGTCCCGATCAGCCGGATCTGGTACAGTAATCTCCGGAAATGCTATATAAAAATGCTATATATATCTTATAAATTTACTATTATGAAAGAGGTATTGATCATCATGTGGATTGCAGATGGATGGAAAGAATATGAAGTTATTGATACATCAAAAGGAGAAAAGCTGGAGCGCTGGGGGGATTATCTTCTGGTTCGTCCGGACCCGCAGGTAATCTGGGATACTCCCCGCAAAAACCGTGGCTGGAAGCATATGAACGGACATTATCACAGAAGCAGCCGTGGCGGCGGTGAGTGGGAGTTCTTTGATCTGCCTCATCAGTGGGAGCTTCATTACAAGGACCTTACTTTTAATCTGAAGCCTTTCAGCTTCAAGCATACAGGACTTTTCCCGGAGCAGGCTGTGAACTGGGACTGGTTCGGTGAAAAGATCCGCAATGCAGGACGCCCGATCAAGGTCTTAAATCTTTTTGCCTATACCGGCGGCGCTACTCTGGCTGCAGCTGCAGCCGGCGCTTCCGTTACTCACGTGGACGCTTCCAAGGGTATGGTGAACTGGGCAAAAGAGAATGCTGCTGCTTCCGGACTTTCCGGTGCGCCGATCCGCTGGCTTGTGGATGACTGCGTGAAGTTCGTAGAGCGTGAGATCCGCAGAGGAAATCATTACGATGCGATCATTATGGACCCGCCTTCTTACGGCCGCGGACCTAAGGGCGAGATCTGGAAGATCGAGGATGCGATCCATCCGCTGATCAAGCTTTGTACGAAGATCCTCAGTGATGATCCGCTGTTTTTCCTGGTAAATTCCTATACTACAGGTCTTGCACCGGCTGTTCTGACTTATATGCTTGCTACGGAGCTGAAGCCCTGGAAGGGTAATGTGGAGTCACAGGAGATCGGACTTCCTGTAACAGAAAGTGGTCTGGTTCTTCCTTGCGGAGCTTCCGGACGGTGGAGCTCCTCCCGGTAGGATAAGGATGTTGTGGCATCCTTATTAGCTGGCACTTTTTTTCTGCTGTTGTGAACTGCTGTGAGTTGGTTTTTTTCCTTTCGAGGGGACACTTTGGCGTGGGCAGGGTTGCGAGAAGGGGAAGCACTCGGAGTTAGCGAAGGCCGTCTCCCCTTCTCGCGCTCTTCCCCTCCTGGCCACGCCGCTGTTCTGCGTTGTGGAATGTGATTCTGTATTGGCGGGATGATGGATTCTACTATGTTGGATGTGAAGCGTTGTGCCGATTTTTATCCTTACTATTCAATGGTAATACTCCGCGAGGCGTTTTTTGTGAGCGAAGGTCACAGAAAGCCCGAGACATACCACGCGAATTTATACGATCAGTATAAATTCTGTGCATCACAAAGCGTATTACTGAAAACGGAGTGAACAGTAACTTTTTATCAGGTATCTTTTTGTATTTTCTGATTATTTGTATTGAAACGCTTTTTTGATAGGTCTATAATATAAAAAAAAGGAGCGTGATCTTTATGAGTACGGAAACTACGAAGGATACTCTTCCTTTTACCTGCACGCCGGCTTATAACCGGGATGCCTGTAAGGGATGTGTCTGTTCTACCTGCTATGAACAGGAATTTTGTGACCGGTGCAGCTCCTGTGTAGAGCAGGGACATCGGAAGGAACGATGCAATGCTTATGAGGGAGCCTACAATTACTAACAAAAAAAGGATCTGAAAAAGGCAGAACTATTTGTAAAATCTAGCCTTTTACAGATCCTTTTTATTATTATCCACCACCCAACAGATCGGCACAGCCTCCCCTTCTCGACACCCCCGAATCCCGCACCCTGTCAGAACATTCACGCCCACCACAACGCCGAACAGCGGCGTGGCCAGGAGGGGAAGAGCGCGAGAAGGGGAGACGGCCTTCGCAACTCCGAGTGCTTCCCCTTCTCGCAAATTACCGCCTTCCAAAAGGCCGAACCTTTATCCTAAAAATAAAAAAAATAAAAACATATAAAAAAAGAGACCGTCAGACCAATAAAGTCCAACAGTCTCAAAAAAGAAAAAAACTCTTTTTATTCTTACACTTTTTTATTTATTCTTAACCTTCTCCAGCATCTCCTCAGCTCTCTCAATCTCACTCTTCTCATCCTTCGGAAGAACAATATTAAGAATAATCGCAAATACCGCTGCCGGAACAATACCGGAACCGCCGAAGATCAGGCTGATCGCCTGTGGCAGATGCACCAGGATCGCTGTATTGGAGCCAAGTCCATAACCAAGACCAAGTGCTACGGAAACGATCGTAACATTTCTCGGTCCGATCGGCCACTTGGTGATTAACTGGATACCGCTGACAACAATAGATGAGAACATCATAACTGCAGCGCCGCCAAGAACACTCTGCGGCATGATGGAAATCAGTGCTGCAAGCTTCGGGAACAGTCCGCATGCGATCAGGAAGATTCCTCCTGTAGCGATACAAAAACGGTTTACAACCTTATTCATTGCAACCAGACCAACGTTCTGACTGAAGGATGTGTTCGGAAGCACACCGAACAGTGCTGCGAAGGAAGATCCAAGTCCGTCACACATAACACCACCGGAAAGCTCTTTGTCTGTAGCCTCTCTTCCAAGACCACCCTCTGTGATTCCGGAAATATCACCAACTGTTTCAACTGCAGTTACAATAAACATGATCAGGATCGGCACGATCGCACGTGCGTCAAACACCCATTTTACAGGCATCAGTGCCGGTACCGCAAACCATTTTGCCTGAGCAACCTTGTCCCAGTTGAGAACCCAGGCCTTTGTAGCCTCCACAGTAGCACCTGTGTCATCTACATATGTAAATGTTGTAGGAAGTACCATAGCCATGATACTTACCAGAACGTATCCCACGATAATACCGATGAGGATTGAAGAAAAGCTTGTGAAGCCTTTTGTTCCATGTTTCAGTACAATGATCACGATCAGAACTACAAAGCCTACGAAAAGGTTTTCAAGAGAACCGTAATCCTTTGCGGAGCTTCCGCCACCGAAAGAGCTGATTCCCACACCGATCAGTGAAAGACCGATTGAAAGTACAACTGTACCTGTTACAACAGATGGGAAAAATTTTCTTAAGGGTTTCAGAAAGCTTCCCAGAACAGTCTCAAAAAGACCGCCGATAAAGCAGGCTGCCATGATCGAACCATAGGCAACGACACCATTTCCCATGACTCCGGCAACACTCTGACATACGCCGATGAAGCCTGAACTTGTTCCCATAACGATAGGAAGCTTGCCACCGACCGGTCCGATCGTAAAGACCTGTACAAGTGTAACAATTCCTGCGATCAGCATTGCATTCTGAAGTAATGCAACCTGAAGATCCCCTCCTGCTTCGATCCCGCAGGCAGCTGTGATGATCAGAAGCGGGGTAAGATTACCCACAAACATGGCAAGCACGTGCTGCAGTCCAAGGGGAATTGCCACCTTAAGAGGTGGGCGTCCGTCCAGCTCATAAGGGCTGGCTGTGTTTTTCTCCTGTTTTTCCATAATGAATCCATCCTTTCTTTCCCTATGTCCTGACGATAACATAAAAAAGAAGGCAGTTATACCCACTGCTGAATATAACCGCCCTGTTATCTGTCAGTACACGTATCGTGTCTCTTCTGTTTCGACACTCTTATCTGAACTGTTATTTCAGACTCCTGAAAAACGGGTTCATTATACAGTATCCCAACATCTATATCAAGTGTTAATTAACAAGTTGTTGATTTTTTTGCAGCTTTTTTCGCCTGGCTCTCACTCCAGAGCTCATCTGCCTGTTTCTTCCATACCTCTGCATAATGATCACACTTTGCACAGAGATGCTCCGCTGTCTCCGGAGACTGAAGATCTGTAGATTTCGCTCCTGCACGCTCAACCATCTTGCGGAGAAGCTCAGGATTTTCAAGCATCGGACATGGACGAAGCATATTTTTGTTGAACGGCTGACCCTTGTGATACTCCATAAAGATCGGGCTCTTCAGCGCCTCAAGGAGTGTACATTCTTTAATGTTCGCATTGGAGAAATGAATGAATACACAAGGATCCACATCCCCGTTTGCATTGATATGGAGGTAACGACGGCCACCTGCGATACATCCGCCTACATACTCTGCATCGTTCTGGAAGTCCATAGTGAAGAGAGATTTTGTGGCACGGAATCTGCGGACGCTGTCATACATTTTGATTCTCTGCTCCGGTGTGGGGAGGAGATCTGCTGCTGCATCATTTCCAACCGGCATATAGTGGAAGAACCATGCAAAATAAGCTCCGCACTCGATCAGATGATCAAAATACTCCTCACTGCTTACTGCATCTACGTTTGCGGATGTGTAGCATGTGGAAACACCGAACGGAAGGCCGTGGCTCTTCAGAAGCTCCATGGCGTGCATAACCTTCTGATATACACCATCACCACGACGTCCGTCTGTAGTTGCCTCTGTTCCCTCAAGGCTGATAGCCGGAACGAAGTTTTTCACACGGAGCATTTCCTGACAAAATTCTTCGTCAATAAGAGTTCCGTTTGTGAAGGAAAGGAACTCGCAGTCCGGATTCATCTCACAGATCTTAATGAGATCCTTTTTGCGGACCAGTGGCTCACCGCCTGTGTAGATGTACATATAGGTTCCCAGTTCTTTACCCTGTTTTACGATAGAATCGATGGTCTCAAGATCCAGGTTCAGCTTGTGGCCATACTCTGCTGCCCAGCATCCTGTGCAATGAAGGTTACATGCGCTGGTAGGATCAAGAAGAATTGCCCACGGTACATTGCAGTCATTCTCTTCTGATACCTTTTCCTGCGTTGCACTTCCCTTAAGACTGGCATTTACAATAAAGTTGCGGAAAAATGTCTGGCGTACGCCTGCATCCAGCTGATACATACGAAGGATCAGCTGATACCAGTTGTCCTTTGCCTCGATGGAGTGACGGATCGCATTTCTCTGTCCTGCATACCAGCCATCCGGTGTTACTTTATCAACCATTTCCATGATCTTCGGTATATTTGTCTCCGGATCCTTCTCAAGATAATCCAGTGCTTTTGTTACGGTAGCTGCGATCGCTGCCTGTTTTGCTTTGTCTACGATTCCCATACTCTATTTCCTCCTATGTTATTATCTAAAGTGATTGGTTATTTTTATGTTTATGTTTAAAGCCGACTCTTGATGATCTTGATCGTCAGGATCCCGACCCATAGATTGAGAATCCCTTCCAGTAAAATGGAAAATCCTACCAACACCATCATCATAGCTGCTGCTTCAAATGGTCTGATAAAAACCAGAACTCCGATCACTCCGGTGACCAGTGCGATCAGCAGGATCTGCCACCACAACGCCAGACCGAATCTCTTCGCATCTACAGACATCTGGATCTTAAACAGGGCATCTGCCAGGATCAGGATTCCGAACACGGAAAAAATAAGATCCACTGCGAAATTTTTTCTGGCTATCAGGATCACTCCCACTGCCATCAGCAGGATCCCGAAAGCCAGATCAAACTGAAATGCCAGACAGAAAGCATCTCTCGTGAAATATCCGCTGATTTTAATAGCTCCGTACAGGATCAGCATGATTCCCATAAGCACGCACAGCATTTTTACAGAGCTTTTGGGCCTTGCCATCAGAAAAATACCCAGCACACAGAACAGTAATGACATGACGATGTAGATGTTTTTTATAAGCTTCAGCTGTTTCAGGTCATCCATATGTTCCCTCCTTGATAATTTTTTCTCATTTATTGTACTGAATTATACATCCCTGTGTCGTTTAAAAAAACAGACAAAAAAGAGCCAGTGCCTAAATTTCAGACACCAGCTCAAAATTAACCGTTTCTATACCTTAATAATATTCGAGGACATTCCTGTTCTACACTAAATGGATATTTTTAATCTTCATTTAGTTGAGATCATAGCTTTTATTTCAGATTTTTGTACTGACTCTCAAGGCTCTTCTCGTAAATATACTCCAGCTTATGCATATCTGACAGGATATCATAATCCATATCATGCCGTAGCCAGTCCAGGATCACTCCCACAAATACGCATTTATAATACCGGCTTATAAGATGCCTATCTTCCTGATCCATTTCAAAGTCTCCGACCGCCCTGTTGATCAGCTCCTCCACCACACGCTCTGCGGCATGATCCAGATAATCGGCAAATACATCCCTCTGGATCGAGCGGTACAGATGTATCATGGCTTTTTTGTTCTTCTGAACTGCGTTGACAAGGATTTCCATACAGTCGCTGACTGATTCCGGTACTTTCTGATCCTTCAGAATGTCATTCAGCTCTTCCTTTACCATTGCTTCCACTGCATCCGGAATATCTCTGAAATGGTAGTAAAATGTATTCCTGTTTACTCCACAGCGTTCCACGATGTCCTTTACCGTGATCTTGGACAATGGTTTTTCGTTCATAAGTTCCGTCAGTGTATGCAGTATGATCTGTCTTGTAAAACCTGGCATTTTCTCTCCCCCATCACAAGCTTTCCTCGGGTTATTTCCTTATTATGTCATAAAAATAACATACTTTCAAGCAACAACATGTTCGAAAATGTCCATAAATCCCCGGAGATCTTTCTCCCGATAACTGTCCCATGACCTGGCTGAACAAGGTTTTGTCAGATCTCTTCTTTCTGTTCCTGCACTTTTTTCTCTGGCTGAACATGAACGATTCCCTCCACAACGGTATGGTTTCTGACCTGATTTACCACAATATCCAGATTTTTCCAGCTGCATCGGAATTGTTCTCCGTCCTCCGGTACACGTTCCAGAACTCCGCAGACAAAGCCGCTGAAAGTATCATATTTTTCTACAGGAAGCTCCACATTTATGACCTCTGCCACATCATCCAGGATCGCTCCTCCCTGTATTTTCCAGATATGTTCTCCTGTCTTCTCAATATCATCCGGCTTCGGCAGATCTGTCCTGTCGTCAATATCTCCCACCAGCGTCTCCACAAGATCATGCAGAGTGACAATTCCCACAAAGCAGCCGTATTCATCCAGCACTACTGCAAAATAATCCCGTTTTTCCCTCATTTCCCGGAAGATCAGGTTGGCACGCATGGATTCCGGTACAAAAAACGGTGAATAACAGGCATGATGCAGAACAGCTTCTCTGGATCTGTCATCCAGGCGGAAATAATCTCTGGTGTCCAGAATATGGATAATATCATCCTGGTCTTCCCCGCATACCGGATAAAAGGTGTGACGGTTCTCTCTGATGATCCGTTCCCATTCCTCATCGGAGTCTTCCATATAGAGGACAACCACATCTCTTCTGTGTGTACAAATCTCATCTGCCGCAGTATCATCCAGGTCAAAAACATTCTGGATCATCTCGCTTTCTTCCTGCTGGATGCTGCCCTGTTCATTTCCCTCTGTAAGCAGCATACGGATCTCTTCCTCTGTGGCCTGCTCCTCTTTTTCTTCCGGTTTGATCCCCATCAGATACAGCACACCATTGGCAGTTACTGTCAGAAGTGCAGTAGCCGGCCAGACTGCGATCATCGCGATCTTAAGAAGTCCTGCCAGACGCAGAGACAGCTCATCCGGATTTTTCATTCCCAGACGTCTTGGCACCAGTTCTCCGAACAGAAGACTTACATAGGAAAGCAGTATGGTCACAATGATCATGCATACGATCTTCAGAATATTCTGCGGTACATCTATCCCTGTCTTTATCAGTGCCTCTGTCATCGGCTGTGCAAAATATTCTGCCGCAAAAGCGCTCTGCAGAAATCCTGCCGTAGTTACCGTTACACGGATCGCTGTCATAAAATGTGCCGGCTGTTCTGTAAACTTTATCAAAATCTGCGCCCGGTGATCTCCCTCTTCCGCCAGCACCCTCATCTTTGCTTCATTCATGGACAAAATCGCCATTTCCGCACCTGCGAAAACAGAATTCAGAAGGATCAGGAACACCAGTAAAACAATTGCCTGTATCATATTTTTATTCCCCTCAGTATCGTCCGGAATTATTCCGAACCAATTATAATACAGAAAGCGGACCGTTATCATCCGCTTTCCTGTTGCTTATTCTGATTATTATTACATAAGATAGCATAACCCTTCCGGTCTGTCAAACCATCAACCTCCAACCAGCAATATACTATGATATAAAAAGCAGCAGATACATACAACAGAACGGCCTTTCATCTTCCACTCTGCTGCATGCCTATGAACATCATCGCTGCACGACCTATGTTCACTCTGCTGCTTCCTTTTCCATATGATGTTTCGGAAATTCCATAAGGATCTCGGTTCCCTGTCCCGGTTCACTGTTAAGCCACAGCCTGCCGTTCAGAGTTTTTACCCCGTGCTTCACAATAGAAAGGCCAAGACCGGTTCCGCCGATTTCCTTGGAATGGCTTTTGTCCACCCGATAAAAGCGTTCAAAAATGCGTTCCTGATCTTCCTTCGGAATACCGATCCCTGTATCCCGCACATTCACGCGAACTGCATCCTCGCCATCCTTCAGTCTCACAAAGACCTCTCCACCCCGGCGGTTATATTTGACAGCATTATCGCAGACATTATAGAGAACCTCTTCCATGATCGTCGGCACTGTATCCAGCACTGTACTTCCGCCTTCCATATACATATGCACTTCCTGCTTTTCGGCAGCTTCATGTAAAGTAGAAAAAATATCATGAGTCAGACTGTAAAGATCCAGTTTTTCCCACTGATACGGCAATCCACCCTCATCCAGACGGGAGATCCGGATCACATCCCCAACCAGACGGATCAGTCTCTGCGCTTCCTTATAGATGCGTCCTGCAAAAACCTTCACATCCTCATCCTTCACAAATCCGTCCTGCATGATCTCAGCAAATCCGGAAATGGAAGTCAGCGGCGTTTTCAGTTCATGGGAAACATTGGCGGAAAATTCTCTTCGCAGCTGTTCCCTTTCTACTTTTTCGGTCACATCCACCAGAAGGATCACCGCACCCTCTGTCTTATTTTCTCTTGTGACAGGATTGGCGATCACCTGAATCTCACTGCCATCCAGACGAAGGATCTTGTTCTCATGCTTTCCTTCAAGGACCTGCCCAACGACACCTCGAAACTCCTCCGAGCGGTTCAGAAGATATACACTTTCTCCTGTTTTGACCTCCTTTACTTTAAGAAGCTTTCCCACACTGGAGTTGACAGAAAGTACCATGGTATAACGGTCGATCACAAGAAGTCCCTCCTGCATGTTCTCCGTGATAATAGAAAATTCTTTCTGCTGTCTTCTGGCTGCCTCAAGCTGCAGACGGATCTGCCGGCTCTGTCTGCCGATCTTGCTAAGAAGCGGCTGTACCTCATCATAGGCATCATTCTCATCCGGATGCTCCAGATCAAGCCCATTAAGAGGTTCCACAACCTTCCCGGAAAGCCTGGATGCAAATACGCCGGACAGGAGCAGCATAAGTATCAGAACTGCAGCAAAAGGCGGAAGCAGCTGCAGGAGCAGCATCCATACAGAAGCCTGGTTACTGGAAACTCTCAGCACATTGCCATTTTCAAGGCGTACTGCATAATACATTGTTTTTTCGGAAAGCGTGGATGACATTCTTTCATCCGCACCTTCTCCGTTGATCTCTGCTTCACGGATCTCCTTGCGATGTCCGTGATTATCCATGCTTTCCACATTTGCCTCATTGTCGTAGATAACTTTTCCACTTTCATCCACATAAGTAATCCTGGAATCCTCATCATTCAGCTTCTTCAGATAATCTGTCCCGGTACTTTCCACGCCTCTGGAAATATACACGGCTTCTTTCTTCAGCTCACCCATCAGCTGTCCCTGAAAATAGTGATAAAGGATTCCCACGACAAATGCCAGTCCCAGTGCTGTGATCAGTGATGAAACCAGCATGATATACTTAAATATTTTTTTACTCAAAGCTCAGCCCTTTCCTTTCTCCGAAATCTATATAGCATTTTACAAAAGCAATGTAAAAATAATTATCCGGAAAAAGTTAAATCCTTGTAAATTTTATCACATTATAAAAAGTGCTGTGATATCCTTTCAATACCACAGCACTTTTTTTTGCAATAATGCAACTCTTTGCAATCTGCTCTTACTTATTTCTATTCCTCAACAAAATAGTTATCTGTATGACTGGAACCGCTTCTGTGGTTTCCTGTGATGGAATATTCCACCCACTCTGCAATGTTCACAGCGTGATCACCGATACGCTCGAAATATTTTGCAGCCATAAGGATATCCAGACCGATGTTTGCATCCGGCTTTCCGTTATTCAGGACCTCGGCCAGCTTTTCCTTAATATCATTGAAGGCATCGTCCACCTTATCATCATCGTCAATAACCTTTCTGCAAAGCTCAAGATCACCCTTTACAAAGGCATCGATGCTTTCTGTAACCATCCGGACAGTATCCTCTGCCATCTTCCGGATATTAATGATATCTCCGGTAACTGCTTTGTCCTCGATATGCTTGGACAGATCCGCAATATCTGCTGCCTGATCACCGATGCGTTCCATATCGGAGATCATCTTCAGCGCTGCGGAAATGGATCGCAGATCTCCGGCTACCGGATGCTCATGAAGAAGAAGCTTCATGCAGAGATTTTCAATCTCTTTTTCCTGTGCATCGATCTCTTTTTCCGTCTCAAAGATCTTGCCAATGAGAGTCATCCCGCCTTCACCCTGAATAGCTTTGGCAGAAAGTGAAATTGCTTTTTCGCAGAGACTTCCCATGGTGATCAGTTCCACGTGAAGCTCTTCCAGCTGTCTTACAAAACGTTCTGACATAATATCAACCAAACCTTCCTGTAATATAATCCTCTGTACGCTTATCCGCCGGCATGGAGAACAGCTTGTCTGTATCCGCAAATTCCACAACCTCACCAAGAAGGAAAAATGCTGTCTTGTCGGAGATACGGGTCGCCTGCTGCATGTTATGTGTGACCATGACAATGGTGTAATCCTTTTTAAGCTCTACTGCCAGATCCTCGATCTTGGAAGTGGAGATTGGGTCCAGGGCAGATGTGGGCTCATCCATAAGAAGTACCTCCGGCTGTACTGCCAGGGCACGGGCAATACAGAGACGCTGCTGCTGTCCGCCTGACATTCCAAGAGCACTTTTTTTCAGGCGGTCCTTGACCTCATCCCAGATTGCCGCATCACGGAGAGATTTTTCCACGATCTCATCCAGCTTTGCCTTGGAACGGATACCGTGTGTTCTCGGACCGTATGCAATATTATCATAAATGCTCATCGGGAACGGATTGGGCTTCTGGAATACCATTCCCACACGTTTACGCAGAAGATTCACGTCCATATCTCCGTAAATATCTTCCCCGTCAAGCTCTACCTTTCCTGTGATGGAACAGCCTTCCACAAGGTCGTTCATACGGTTTAAGGATTTCAGAAGTGTGGATTTACCACAGCCGCTTGGTCCGATAAATGCTGTGATCTCTTTTTCCGGGATCTCCATATTGATTCCCTTCAGGGCATGAAAGTTTCCGTAATGGAGATTCATATTGTCAATTGAAATTTTTGTATTTTCACTCATGATCGATCATTATCCTTTCGCAATTTTTCTGGCTACCAGACCGGACAGTCCGTTGATAACAAGTACAAATGCCAGAATGACTACTGCTGTTGCAGATGCCTGGTTTACATGAAGTCCCTCACTGGAAAGCACATACATGTGAAGTGCCAGGGTACGTCCGGAACCCATCAGGCTGTTTGGAACTGCCGCAACAGTACCGGAGGTATAAAGAAGTGCTGCAGTCTCACCTACCACACGTCCGATGGCCAGGATCACACCTGCCAGGATTCCAGGAACTGCGGAGGGAAGTACAATCGTAAAAATAGTACGGAGCTTGCCTGCTCCAAGTCCGAAGCTTGCCTCACGGTAAGAATCCGGAACAGATTTCAGTGCTTCCTCAGCGGTACGCATGATCAGGGGAAGTACCATGATCACCATAGTCAGTGCACCGGAAAGAAGAGACATGCCCCAGTGCAGTGCAGTTACAAAGAACAGCATACCGAACAAACCATATACGATAGATGGAATACCGGAAAGTGTCTCTGCGGTAATACGGATCAGCTTTACAAAACGGCTGCCTTTTTTTGCATATTCCACAAGGAAGATCGCTGCAAAGATTCCTACCGGAGCGGCAATCGCCAGAGATACCAGTGTCATGATCAGGGTATTGATCAGTGACGGGAGAAGGGAAACGTTCTCTGAGGTATAGGTAAGGCTGAACAGACTTGCATTCAGATAGGGAATACCTTTTACAAGCACATAGCCGATCAGGAAGAACAGCAGTGCAAACGTGATCACTGCTCCCAGCAGTGTGAGAAATGCCAGGATTCCTGCACCAGGATGTCTTGCATAAGACTTCAGCTGGTCTCCTATGGTAAGTGTATTTCTTTTTTTCATGGTTGTTTCTGCCGCAGGATCTGCAGTTACTGATACGTTAGTTTGCATACTCCGCCCTCCTGTTCAGCAGTGAAAGACTTAAGTTGATGATCAGGATAAATACAAAGAGTACAACTCCTGTTGCGATCAGTGCTTCTCTGTGAAGTCCTGATGCATATCCCATCTCTGTTACGATGTTTGCAGTCATGGTACGGACACCCTGAAGAAGTCCCTTCGGCATACGTGGCTGGTTTCCGGCTACCATGATCACGGCCATGGTCTCACCGATGGCACGTCCGATCCCAAGGACAACGCCTGCCAGGATTCCTGACTTTGCTGCCGGAAGCATAACAAAGAAAATGCTTCTCTCTTTTGTTGCGCCAAGTGCAAGTGAGCCTTCATAATAGCTTTCCGGAACGCTTCGTACTGCCGATTCCGTAACTCCGATGATCGTCGGAAGGATCATGATTCCCAGAAGGATACATGCTGCCAGCATACTGCTTCCGGTTCCTCCGAACAGCTGGCGGATCAGCGGCACCAGGAGAACCAGACCAAAATAGCCATATACGATGGATGGAACGCCTGCCATAAGCTCAATACCGGATTTCAGTGGTTTATAGATTTTTTTCGGGCAATATCTTGCCATAAATACGGATGTAAAAAGTGCGATCGGAACTCCGATAAGGATTGCTCCTGCAGTTACATAAATACTTGCCACGATCATTGGCAGGATTCCGAATTTATCGTTTGTTGGTCTCCATTCTGTTCCGAAGAGGAATTTTAAGGGACCGATCTTTCCCATTGCAGGAAGGCCGTTTGCAAAAAGGAACACACAAATAAGAAATACTGCGAGAACCGATGCACAGGCCGCAATGAGAAAAACGACCTTCATGGCCTTTTCTCCTAAATGATTCATAAGACACCTTTCTCTCTGTTCCAGTGGATATCCACTGTGCTGATATATAACGGAGCGGCTTTCCTGACCTTGTCATGATCGCCGCTCTTTGTAAGATACTTCAATCGTTTTTTACCTGGGAATTTATTTGGTCACGTCTTCCCAGTCTGTGATATCACCTGTGAAGATGGATTTTACCTGGTCACTTGAAAGCTCCTCAAGGTCATTGTCGTTATTTACAATGACTGCGATACCATCTTTTGCGATCTCTGTAGCTTTAACACCTTTCTCTGTTTCCTCGTCCTTCAGCTCACGGGATGCCATTCCGATATCACATACACCCTCTGTTGCGCTATTGATTCCTGTTGTGGAATCGCTGACCTGAACTTCTACTGTGATGTTTTTGTTTGTTTTCTGATATGCCTCTGCAAGCTTCTCCATTACAGGTCCTACGGAAGAAGATCCCATAACTACGACTTTGCCTTTTGCATCTCCGGCTTTGTATGCCTCTGCTTTTTCATCTACTTTGATGTAGCCTTCTTTTTCGATGATGTCCTGTCCGTCAGAGCTCATGATGTAGTTGATGAAATCCTGTGCTGCATCACTGAGCTTGTCGCCTGTTACGATGTTGAACGGACGTGCTACCTTGTATGTATCATCTGCAACGTTCTCTGCTGTTGCCTCTGCTCCATCGATCTTTACTGCTTTTACTGTATCGTTGAGGGAACCAAGGGATACGTATCCGATAGAGTTCTCATCGCCTGCTACTGTGGTAAGCATTACATCTGTGTTGTTTGTGATGCTTGCTTCCTGTGTTGTCATATCTACTTTCTCGCCGTCTTTTTCTTCTTCGATCCCAAACAGCTCTACGAATGCTCCACGTGTTCCGGATCCGTCCTCACGGGAAATTACGTCGATCGCTCCGGATGGTGCTGCCATTACAACGGTTCCCATTACTGTAGTTCCGATAAGTGCTGCTGTTAAGATACCTGCGATTCTTTTTTTCATGATTTTTTTCTCCTCATTTCTATGATCATTTTTACTTGCTTACTGCTTAAATACAGGTGTTATTATAGGAATGGAAGGTAAAATATAAAATCGCGGTTTTGTAAAATGTTAGTAAAAAAATGTGATATAAAAAAAGCTGCTTGCGCAGCTTTTTTTATATGATATATTCGTCCGCCTTCACGGCTTGCCAGTTCATCAGGTCTTCCAGTGTTATATGATCTACCACACCTTTGATGGCGTCGTCCAGCTTTTTCCAGAGGATCTGGGTGACGCAGTTCTCCTCACGGTCACAGATGGCTCCGTTGTCGTCCAGACATTCCACAGGGGAAAGGCTTCCTTCTGTGAGGCGGAGGATCATTCCGATGGTGTATTTATCCGGAGTCTGCTGCAGTGCATAGCCACCCTGAGGGCCACGGACACTGCGGACAAAGCCTGCTTTGTTCAGAATGGAGATGATCTGCTCCAGATATTTATCGGAGATCTCCTGGCGCTTCGCCACATCCTTCAGGCGGATCGGTTTTCCTGTATAATTTGTAGCAAGATCCAACATCAGTCTCAGCGCATATCTTCCTCTTGTAGAAATCCTCATGTAATATTTACCTCCAATATTTCAGTATTCTTCTGATTTATAGCCTTTTGCTCTTTCTGTTATTGTGTAGCTGTTCAGCCGGAAATATTCCTCTGTATTCCATAACCGGCACCCTTCTCTGTGATACACAGGCAGCTTCCTGTATCTTCTTTCATAGAAAGCAGAATCTGCTTTGCAGACTTTATTCTTTATATTGTTAATAGGTTTTGTTTGTTTTCTCTATTATACCTGAAAAAGCTACAAGATACAAGCAAGTCCACACACACTGCTTATTGCTTTTCGCGGGACCTTACCAGTGAACAGTAACCACAGCCCCACAGAGGGCTTACTTAATTCGATGAAATCAAGAATAAAACCGGCGCTCCGGCAGCCTGCTTGGACAGGCATTCAGGAGCGCCGTAAATAATCCCGCAGAATCACGCTTCGGGGCAAAAGAAGCGGTCTTCGGATCGATTATTTTGTAAACAGTGGTGTGGAGTAGTAACGGTCTCCACTGTCCGGAAGAAGTGCTACGATCACTTTCCCCTTGTTCTCCGGGCGTTTTGCAAGCTGGATCGCAGCATAGAGAGCTGCACCGGAGGAAATTCCTGTAAGGATTCCCTCTTTCTTGGTAAGGAGTTTGGATGTTTCAAATGCATCCTCGTTCTCTACCGGAATGATCTCGTCATAAACCTTGGTGTCAAGTGTGTCCGGAACAAAACCTGCGCCGATACCCTGGATCTTATGCGGGCCTGCTTTTCCCTCAGAAAGTACAGGAGAAGTTGCAGGCTCAACAGCAACTACCTTCACATTCGGGTTCTGGCTCTTCAGGTACTCACCTGTACCGGTGATCGTTCCGCCTGTGCCGACACCTGCTACGAAAATGTCTACCTTTCCGTCTGTGTCATTCCAGATCTCAGGACCTGTTGTTGCTGCATGTGCCTTCGGGTTAGCCGGGTTCTCAAACTGTCCCGGGATGAAGCTTCCCGGAATCTCCTTGGCAAGCTCTTCTGCCTTGGCAATGGCACCCTTCATTCCCTTGGCTCCGTCTGTGAGAACTACCTCTGCACCATATGCCTTCAAGATGTTTCTTCTCTCAACACTCATGGTCTCCGGCATGGTGAGGATCGTCTTATAGCCCTTGGCAGCTGCGATGGCTGCAAGTCCGATTCCTGTGTTACCGGATGTTGGCTCGATAATGGTTGCGCCTGGTTTCAGGACACCTTTCTGCTCTGCATCCTCGATCATTGCCTTACCGATTCTGTCCTTAACACTTCCTGCCGGGTTAAAATACTCAAGCTTGGCAAGTACTGTAGCCTCAAGTCCCTCAGACTTCTCTACGTTCTTAACCTCTACAAGCGGTGTGTTTCCGATCAGTTCCAGTGCGCTTCCGTAAATTTTACCCATGATGATATCCTCCTTATTTCCTTTATGTCCATTTCCTTATTTCCTAGTAACTATATATGTTTTCTGTGATTTGATTGAATTATATCATAGTACAGGGATTTGTCAATACATTTCAGCCAAAAAACGCAGGAATTTTTCTCCGGAAAAACCCCTGCGCTTCATATAATTTCATTTATTCTTTTTTAGGATTTTTACAAGCAGATGCATAGTCAGACAGATATTCATATTCTTTATTTTTCAGATTCTGTTAATGTAATATCCCCATCGCTGCATTCCACATTTAAAGTCGGTGCTGAAGCACCGGCCTTGTTCTCATAAACAGAGGTGTCTTCCTCATTGTCGGTTTTTCCCCTGGAAAGCCCCTCCGTGTCCACATCTCCGTCTGCAGTTTTCAGATAAATATTGGTTTTCTCTGCACTGCCGTTCTTCATTTCTACAGAAACATCACCGCAAGAGCTATTGATCTTCATATCTCCGTTAAAGCTGCTGTTGTCTATCTGAATATCTCCGTCGCTGAGAGCTATCTGCCCATCTGCAAGCTCTGCCTTTTTTATGGTCACATCTCCGTTTCCGGATTTCAGCTGCATGTTATCTGTACATTGAAGTTCTTTTACATTCAGATCCCCGTCGGAAAGCTTTGCATCAAACTTTTCGAACTCGCCCTTATCCAGCATCAGATCTCCACTGAGAAGTTCCAAGGTCATTTCTTTACACAAAAGCTGATCGGCAGCAAGATCCCCGTCGGAAAGCTGAAGCTCCGCTTCGGAAAGCTGTGCCTTCTCCGGAATATAAAGAACCACCGTATTCAATGCATCTTTCTTTTCTGTCAGATCCGCATGTGTAGAGAATATCCCCAGATCATAGGTTATATAATAACTTCCACTGCCGCCTGCAGGCTCCTCAAGCGTGAGCTCTCCATCCTTATCCTTCCAGGTCAGAGGATTTTTCCTCCCGTTTTTCTCAAGCTTATATTCCATATAATAATGGTCATCATCTGAGGTACGGATATCCAGATCAAAATCCTCAAAATCCACATTCAGCTTCGTAAAATCATCAATCTGTTCTTTTTTCATTACTGTAAGATTTTTACGACTGGAAGAATTTCCTCCGGATACATACATATGATCTGAAGTATATGTGAAATCTTTTCCCCCTGCAAAATATCCTGCTGTGGAAAGAACAACTCCCGCTGCACAGAGTGCTGTACCTGTCATCAGCACTGTTTTTGCAATCTTATTCATTTTTATGCACCTTCTTTCTTACAAGTCTGTTAACCAGACGGCCGATTCCCATTGCACACCATTTACATATATATATGGTAAGTACTCCAACGAGGATTCCCGCACCTGCCATCAGAAATCCACTGCCGACCATCATGCAGGCTGCTGCCAGAGATCTTGCGATCAATGTCACGCCGAAACCTGTGAGCACGATACCTCCGGCAATTGCTGATACACCTGTAACTGCCATGGAAAAGATCACTGCTGCGATGACAATCACCACTGCTGCCAGTACTGCAAGACCTGCAAACAGCAGCGCAATGCTCACCGGCGATGCACAGATCACCAGAAATGCGAGAAGAATGATCTTTCCGGGGGAACGCTTCTTTCCTGCGGATGTACTGTACCCTGTTGTACTCAGGTTTCTTGAATCTGTCCGGCTATGTGCATGGGAGCTCTCTCCGTAATATGAACCTGCTGCCGGCAAAGCTGCTGTTTTTTCCTCGGTGATGTCTTTACTGTCACCAACACTCTCCTGTAAAAGGTTCAGAAGCAGTTCCCTTGCCGCCTCTTTAGGCTGTCCCAGTTCTTCCATAACCTGCTGTTCATTCTCAGGTCCAGCCTCATCGAAGTATTCCGAAAAATACTCAATGGCATTGTCATAATCTTCTTTTGGAAGCCGCTTCAGATATTTCTTCAGCTGCTCCATATACTCTTTTCTTGTCATTTTCGAAGTCTCCCTTCCACAATATCGTCTATAGTATCGCGGTATTCTCTCCACTCTTTCCTCAGATATTCCAGCTGCTTCCGTCCGTCTTCTGTGATGGAATAATATTTACGTTTCCGTCCCTGAAATTCCTCTGAATAAGTTGTCAGATAACCATCCGTCTCCAGTCTGCGAAGGATCGGATACAATGTGGATTCCTTGATAGAAGCTACCATCTTCACTGTCTGGCTGATCTCATATCCGTAAGAATCCTGCTGCTCTACAACAGAAAGGATCAGGCATTCCGTCAGCACTGCAGACACTGGATAATAATACATAGGCACACCTCTTTATATAATTATTTTATATATAAAATTTTTATATATAATTATTTTACATATATAGTACCACACTTTTTCCTGTTGTCAAGCACAATTTCGCAATTGCTTTTTCCAGACTCCTTCTTTATAATATTTACAAATGTAAACACCTACCAAGAAAGGACGTAATTCTATGGAAAAAAAGCCTCATCTGATGGCAATCGTCCTGTTTCTGACGGGTCTTATCTGTATTGGACTGCTTTTTGGCCTCAGCTATAAAACCTACCGGAAGATCGATGCCGTTGACCAGAAAATGGCCTCCGTGATCAAACCGGTCCAGAAAAAGCAGAAATCCATGAAAGAGGATATCGAACTTTATACAGCTAAGATCGAAAAGAAACAGGCAGCCAACAAATACCTGCAGCAGCGGGCACAGACAGAAAAAGCTGTCAAAAACAACACCGGTGAACATGAACGGGCACCGGAAGCCGAAAACAGTCAGAAAACGACCAAACCCTCTGTTTTCAGTGAAGCCGGTGGTGAAGGATTCACCGATGGCGGTAATGATACCTCTTCTGCTTCCAACAACGGCCATATCGTCGGGATCGATCCCGGACATCAGAGTGAAAATGTTGATATGAGCGCCACAGAGCCGAACGGCCCCGGTTCCTCCACCATGAAGACCAAGGCTTCCACCGGAACCAGAGGCTCCTTCAGCGGTCTCCCGGAGTATCAGCTGAACCTGGACGTTTCTCTTCTGCTTAAGGATATCCTGGAACAGCGTGGATACCAGGTAGTAATGACAAGGACAGACAATGATACCGCTATCAGCAACAAGGAGCGTGCAGAACTGGTCGCTTCCCAGGGTGCGGAGATCTGTGTCCGTATCCATGCAAACGGAGATGATTCTGCAGATGTCTCCGGTGCTCTGACCATGTGTCCATCCCAGCAGAATCCTTATGTTTCCAATCTCTATGACAGTTCCAACAAACTATCCAAATGCATTGTGGATTCCTACTGCGCAGCTACCGGCTTCCAGAACCGCGGGATCATCTACACAGATTCCATGACAGGTATTAACTGGAGCACGATCCCGGTGACGATTGTGGAAATGGGATTTATGACCAACCAGAGCGATGATCTGAAAATGGCGGATTCCTCCTTCCAGCAGACTATGGCAGAAGGGATCGCCAATGGAATCGATGCTTATTTCCAATAATAAAAAGGAGTTTGTTTATATATGAAAAAAAATACATTTCTATATATTGTGATCGCAGTGCTTGTCATCGCACTGGCAGGACTTGGGGCACTGAATGTCCGCTCCCTGGACAAGCTTGCATCTCTCCAGACAAAAGTTAACAAGCTGCAGAAAAGTGTGCAGGAGGTTTCTGATTCTGCCGCTGAGCTCAGCAGCAAAGCCGATCAGCTGGATGCTCTTTATCCTGATGATCCTACCGTTTCCAGCGCTGCTGCCGCAGCATCTTCAACTGAGGTCCAGGGTCCTTCCGCACAGGAAGAATCCACAGATACATCTGCAGCCTCCGATTCTTCCGAAGCTTCTGGCAGCAAGGACAGTTCTTCTTCCACTCAGGAAGAAGGAACTCTTTCTCCATCCAGCGGAAGCACTTTCACAGACAATTCGGATTCCAGCATGGACAACCTTCTGAACCAGGTACAGTCACTTCTTCCCACCGATAACGGAACCTGGTCCGTATATGTATGCAATCTTGCAAAAAATACCGAAGGTACCATCAATGATCAGCAGATGCAGGCTGCCAGCCTGATCAAGCTCTATATCATGGGTGCTGTATATGAGGATTATGACAGTCTTTCCTCCAAATACAGCAAGGATCAGCTGGACAATGCACTGAACTCCATGATCACAGTCAGCGACAATGATGCTGCCAATACACTTGTCAATTATCTTGGCGGCGGGGATGACGCAGCCGGAATGGCCCGTGTGAATAAATTCTGTCAGGATCACGGATACACCAGCACTTCCATGGGACGTCTTCTTCTTGCAGATAATTCCAATGGGGATAACTACACTTCCGCAAAGGATTGTGGAAAATTTCTGAAGACCATCTATCAGATCGACAAGGGTACTGCTACCGATAACAACGATACTCTGGCAGGAGCCGAATATATGTATCGTCTTCTGAAAATGCAGACCAGGAAAAACAAGATCCCGGCTCAGATGCCTTCCGAGGTAAAGGTTGCCAACAAAACCGGTGAACTGGATCACGTAGAAAACGATGTCGGCATCATCTATGACACTGCAAAGGGGATCGACCTGGTAGTCTGCTTTATGTCACAGGATCTTAACGATACCTCTGCTGCACAGAACACCATCGCACAGGACAGCCGTGCGATCTATGGATACTATAACGAATAACAAAAGAAAATATCTTTATATTATATTGGTAAGGAAAACATCATGAACCAGACAAAAGAGAAAAAAACAAGATACTTATTATGGCCTGCGCTACTGCTTCTGCTTCTTCTGCTGGCGCCGGGCAACATTGTCCGTGTGCAGGCTGCCTCTGACCAGACTGCTGTCCAGCTGAAACTCAGTCAGGGTATCCGCCGCTATGATTATGCTTACCAGGTCCTTGATCTGGTAAATCAGGAACGTGCCAAAAAGAACCGGAATCCTGTCACTATGGATAAGAACCTTCTGGAATGCGCCATGACCAGAGCAGAAGAACTGACCGTTTGCGCCAGTCATACCCGTCCCAATGGTTCCATCTGTTTTTCAGCCTTTCCTTATTTTGAGAATCCAAGTGAAAATCTTGCGATCAACCAGGGAACTCCTGAAGAAGTTATGGAATCATGGATCGAATCTTCCGGACATTACACGAACATCATGAATTCCAAAAATGTTTCTGCCGGAATCGGCTGCTACTCACAGAACGGTCATCTCTACTGGATCCAGTGCTTTTCTTCTCACGCAACAGAAGCCTGCACACAGCCTGCCAATCAGACTGTGTCACCTGTTATTTCCGTGCTTCCAAAGCTGATAAATATCCATTTCAACGAAGCTTCTCCGATCACATTCACAGAAGAACAGAAAACACTGGCTATCTATATAACCTGTAATGGATTCAGCTATATGAGTTCCAGCCTTGACCCAGCTTCTTTCACATGGTCAACCGGAGATCCTTCCATTGCCACTGTGGATCAGAGCGGTGTTATCCGACTGAAAAGCAGAGGAACCACTACGGTTTCTGCCACACTGAAATCCTGCCCGGACAAAACACTGTCTGCAGATCTCAATGCATACTATGATCTGGAAAATTCCAGAGAGACTTCTCTGCGCTATACAAGTTCCTGGAACTATACCGGAAGTCCCATTACTTTTTCTCCTGAACTAAAATTCCATGGTCGTACGCTGACTGAGGGAAAAGATTATACGATTTCTTTCTCCAACAATCAGAACAGCGGTGTGGGAACTTTCACGATCACAGGTCTTGGCCTTTATTCCGGAACTCTGACGAATAATTTCGGTATCTGGCAGATCAATCTCTCTCAGGCAGAGATTGATTTTTCCCAGTCCTCCTATCTGTATACCGGAACTCCACTAACTCCGAAGCCCACTGTCACCTGGAATGGTATAACCCTGACAGAAAATGTAGATTATACACTCTCCTGGCATAACAATGCCCAGCAGGGAAACGCTTATGTTACTGTTTCCGGTAAGGGAAATTTCACCGGTGAAAGTAATAAATATTTCTACATCGACCTTACCCCGATCACGGAAGCTGAGATTGGTGATATCCCGGATTATGAATATGCTCCTGGCAAAGAATTCAAGCCGGAGCCAACGGTCACATTAAATGGTGTTACTTTAAAGAAAGATGTTGATTATACCCTTTCTTATTATGATAACACCATGGCAAGTTCCAGAACCAACAGACCTCGTGTCCATATAACCGGTATCGGCATTTACAGAAGCGGTTTTTCCAAATACTTCACCATCAATCCACTGAAGCTCTCCGGTGAGACCATCCAACTGGCAGATTCAAACTGCAAAAGTGAAAGTGTAACCTCTTATCTGCGAAATAACCTGGTCATCACCTATAATGGCACACAACTGACCTCTGATGATTTTCGCATTACTTCTGTATACTATTCCTCCAGCAATGAGATCCTGGATTTTTCACTTTCCTATAAGCAGAATTATTCCGGTTCAAGGCATATGACATCTGTAAAGCTTTGCGATCTTTCGGATATTCCGGAACAGATCTTCAACGGCAATGCAGTAACTCCGAAGCCTACTGTAAAATACGGCTCGGACACGCTTCAGGAAGGCACGGATTATATCCTTACCTGGAAAGATAACGCCAAAACCGGCACTGGCTCCGTAACGGTTACAGGAATCAACAATTATTTTTCAAGTCAGTCCCTGACCTTTAAAATATCTGCTCCGGCACCAACGAGCACTCCAACTCCGAAACCCACTGCTACCCCAACTCCGAAGCCTACTGCCACTCCAACGCCGAAGCCTACTGCTACCCCAACTCCGAAGCCTACTGCTACCCCGACTCCGAAGCCTACTGCCACTCCAACGCCGAAGCCTACTGCTACTCCAGTTCCGAAGCCATCCACTACCCCGGCTCCAATACCATCTGGCACTCCGGCTCCTGTGATCACGAAATTAACTGCACCGTCAATTAAGGCCTCTGCCTCCTGGAACAGCTGTACGCTCCGCTGGAACCGTATAAACAATGCCCGGAACTATATTCTCTACAGAAAAACAAATTCCGGAAAATACACAAAGATCAAAACTTTAAACGCAAATACTACTTCATACAAAGACACAAAGATCACTATCGGAAATAAATATTCTTACGTGATCCGTGCAAGCAAAAAAACATCCTCCGGTTATATTTACAGTCCAGTTTCCAAAGCAGTGACTGTGAAACCGAATCTGCTCCGTCCGTCCATAAAGCTTAAAACCCTCAAAGGAAAACAGACCCTTTCCTGGAAAAAGATTTCCGGAGCAACCGGCTATGTCATCTATCAGAAAAAAGGAAATGGTTCCTTCAAAAAAGTAAAAACTATTTCTTCCAAAAATACCAGCTATACATTTAAGACAGCAAAAAATGTTACATATAGCTACAGACTGGTTCCATACCGCACAGTAAATAAGAAGGTAAAGACCGGACCTGCAAGTGCGGTAAAAACCGGAAAAGCAAAATAACAGACTTACCGGATCGGACAAAAAAAAGGATGATGCGTCACCGAAACGCATCATCCTTTTTTCAGTTCTTTTCTTCTCCCTCTTCATAGGATTTTTCCCAGATCTCGGAAAATACTGCCAGCGGACAGTCTGTCAGCAGGCACATCAGAAGAAAGCACTCATATGGATTCACTATGTAGATCTCACTCATTTCGCAGCGGGCCAGGATCTCCTGGATCTCCTCCAGGAAATGGCGGTATCTCGTATACGGATCATCCTCTGCCATCTCCTGAGAGATCACAAAAAACTCCAGCGTGATCAGATCAAACCGCTCCACCGGAAATTTATGGTTCAGGATATTGTTGATCCTCTGGCGGCTGAAGCGCTTCTGGCTGAAATGCTTTGCCAGAATGGATGCGGACATCTTTTTGAGATTTCCCATTTTATTAATGGGGATCCCGCTGCAGATAACCTTTTCCAGATCCGAAGCACTGATATTCTCAGGCTTCCAGATCTTTTTGCCACCGTTTTCTTCCTCATCTTCCTGATACATGGCTGCAATGATCTTCCTTGCCCGCTCCAGAAGGATCATAAATTCCTGAAAAGCCTGGCTCTTCTCTGATTTCGGATCATCATGTCTTCCTTTCAGAAAAGCCAGATATTCCAGAAGCTTTTCTTCACTGTCCAGACAAAGCCCTGTGCCATACACGATCTCTCCGGTCTTTTTTTCCACCGGAGTCATCTGTTTGTAGGTTTCTTTATATTCCTCCGCTTTATAATAGCCAAGATGATTCCGGTAACAATACCAGTAGATCACTTCTTCCGGATTATGGAAATCAAAATCCTGCTCACGAAGCACCCGGGTCAGAAAATCTGAAACATCCTCTGTACTCATCCGAAGTCCGAACCCCAGCAGAAAAACTGTTTCACGCTTCACAGATGCCTGAGTCAGCCAGTTATTCACCAGAGAACTCAGTTTGGCTGACGTAGGTGACATGGATTTCGGTGTGTAGGTTTCCTTGAAGGATTCCACAACGATCTCCCTGTAGACTTCCTGAGGTACCTGGGAAAAAGGCTCCTCAAGCTCTGCACGCTCATACACATATCGTTTCAGATAGTCACCAAAGGAAACCAGTTCCATCTCCTTGTAAAGATAATGAAAAATAACATCTGCATCCTCATCCTCAAAAGAATCCAGACTGACAACCTGGCGGAACTTCTGTGCCGCCTTTCTTGTAAATTCAAAGTCCTTCACTGAATCGAAGGCAACTGTCTGTTCAAAATCAAGATCCTGCATTCGATTTCTCATCGCAAATTTTCTCCTTATCTCTTTTCTTACTCCCCGGGTTTATTACCGTCCGGTACTGTGGCGCTCTGCCCAGCGTTTGAGAATATTTTTTTCTTCATAGCCGCTGATCTGTGCAAGGACCAGTGTCACATTATCTCTGCCGCCTCTTTCCAATGCCTGTTCCAGGATCTTACCTACTTTTTCTTCTGCGGTTTCTGTCCCGTCAAGGATCTTCTGAAGCTCCTGATCAGAAAGCATGTCTGTCACTCCATCTGAACAGATCAGATACGAGCTTCCCGGCTGATAACCGATCTCCACGATAGAAGGCTCCAGTGCCATGTTTTCTTCCTGAAAGCCCAGATACTGCGTCAGCGGAGCTTTTCCCAGCATTTTTCCGCCGATCACATGGTCCGTGGAAATCTGCTGGAACTTCCCCTGAAAATGACGGTAGATACGGCTATCCCCAAGGTTGCAGGCATAGATTGCCTTTTCGCTGAAAGACAAAAGTGCCATGGTTGTTCCCATGCTTCTGATACAGTTTTCATTGCTGTAGCGACATACTGCCTCATTCATATTTTCGCAGGCTCCTGTCAGAAAAACCACAGGCTCTTTTTTCAGGGTCTTTTTGTTTTCTTCATAGAAGCCTCCCAGCGCTTCCACAGCTGCAGAAGCTGCCATTTCACCGTAGCTTTCTCCGCCCATGCCGTCAAAAACAGCCAGCATTGGAAGCTGCCAGTGCTGTGTATGACCTGCCAGGATTCCGTCAACCCCCTGGTTGTGCACCGGCAGGCGCACTCCGCAGCACCAGAAATTATCCTCATTATTTGTCCTCACCTTTCCGGTGTGGCATGTATACGCATAATCAATCTGATAGGCCATTCTTTTTCCTTTCGTAAAAACCCTTCGACATTACTGCTGAAGCTCCACTACAGAATTACTCCAGTATTTGTCTCCCAGTTCTACATATTTGTCGTTATCGCTCTCTTTATCATGAACCTTACCATCTGCATCGATCCATCGGATCAGAAGGCCGTCCTGATAATAAAAATACTGCTTCTCATCTCCGTCCCATACATAAGTATAAAACATCTGCTCGCCCCAGTAAAAATATTCCTCATAAACGCCATCTGCGGAACTGCCGGGATATACAAGTACTTTGGCGATCTCTCCTGATCCGTTATAAAAGCGCAGGCGATCCCCCTCTGTACCTTCACGTCTATAGCTGTCCAGAGCATTTTCTATGGTTGTCGCATGGTCACGTATCGTTTCCATTGCCTGTGCGAAACTTTTATCCGAATTGTCTGCAGTACCGAAATTTCCTTTGTTCAGAGCATCAGAATCATCGGAATCTGTATACGAAGGTTCCCCGTTATCCGCAGGTTTCCGTATCGTTCGTACCGCAAGGATCCCGCCGATCAGCACAACAAGGATCCCAGCTGTTATAAGCATTCTGAAAATACCTTTCCGTTTCCTTCTGTCATCGTCATTTCCGTCATTCTCTGGTACGGATCCTTCCCACTCCTGGAGATTCTGGTCACGGTCGTCTTCCAGATCTGTGATAGATGTAACTCTGGGCTTTACAGCTCCGGTTTTTCTTATACCGGGATCTGACTGACGGGAACGTCCTGACGGATAACCGGACAGGCTATCCTTTTCGGATGCTGTTTTTCCGGATGCAGATTTCTGAGGCTTCTGTATTGTGCTCTGAGCCTTTGGCGTATTCCGGGCTGCATTTTTTGCTATTTCTCCGGCTGTCGGTTTCTCCGGCTGTATGGATACCGGCACAGGATTTTTACGTGCCTGACGGATCGCATCCGTATTCAGCTGACTCGTTCTTGCCAGCTGTCTGGCTGCACCCTCCTGGAGAAACTTCGGCATGGACTTCGGAACAGGTCTTTCCTCCACTGGTTTCGGTTTCTCATGAACTCCCTGTTCTCTATTTGCCGCTCCATACCGGATTTCTTCCAGTGCTTCCCGAAATTTCTCAGGAGTCTGATATCGTTCTTTTGCATCATAAGCACAGGCTTTTAAGATAACGGAGCCGAAAGCCTCTCCTGCATCCACAGGTGGTGGCGGTGTTTCGCCTGACATCCTCCTCGTGAGTGCGTTTTCCTTATCTCTGTATGTGATCAGCTGTTTTTCAAGATTCAGAAACGGAAGCCTGTTATGATTCATCAGTTTATATAACACCAGGCCAAGTGCATAAATGTCCACTCTGCTGTCGTACTGTTCTCCCCTGTACATCTCCGGCGCCATATAGGAATAAGTTCCCTTTTTGGAAAGGGTACTCATGGTTTTTTCCAGTTCTCTGGCGATTCCAAAGTCCCCCAGCTTGAAATCCCCGAACCTGGATACAAAAATATTCTCAGGTTTGATGTCCCTGTGGATGATGTGAAGCTGCCCACAGTATTCCAGTGATCTGCAAAGATCGATACCCAGCTTCATCACTTCTTTTTCTGTGAGATTTTTTCCCGCATAATATTCCATGAAGCTTGTGAGATATTCCATGCGGATAAAAATATCCCATCCGATCTCGTCCAGATATTCCATCACCTTGTAATCTTCTACAGATACAATATGGGAATTTCCCCGGAAATACTCCATGGTGCTTACTTCCTGAATGCACTCCTCCACCAGATTTTCAAAATAACCGCGGACAGATTTTTCATCACCGGATTCTGAGCGCACACTGTCCAGCTCCCCTTTACTGGCGGGGATTGTGATTATCTTAATTGCCGAGTAAAAAGAACGTCCCTTCTCAGTTCTCTGAGCTTTATACACTCTTCCAAAAGAGCCTTCCCCGATCTTGCTTACGATCTTCCATTCCGGCCACGGGGAAATTGGCAGTTCCTTGTCCATCGCAATCCCTCCTCTCTCAGAAAATCCCTGCTTATAAACAGAAATCTCCCTCCGGATTTCCGGGGGGAGATTTATTTATATTAGCAAGGTATATCGACTTATTCTTCTACCGGTGCAGTTTCCTCTGCTGTCTCTTCAACAGCAATGGTCTCTTCCTCCGGAGCAGTCTCAGTCTTCTCTTCCTCTACGGAAATTTCCTCTGTATCCTCAGGCTCCTCGGAAGCTGTTTTTACCTCCGGCATTCCTGTGTCAAGACTGATCTCACTGTAACGCTTCATACCTGTACCTGCAGGAATCAGCTTACCGATGATAACGTTCTCTTTCAGACCGATCAGCGGATCGATCTTACCTTTGATAGCAGCCTCTGTCAGGACTTTTGTTGTTTCCTGGAAGGATGCTGCTGACAGGAAGGAGTTTGTAGCAAGGGATGCTTTGGTAATACCAAGCATAACCTGTTTTCCCTCTGCCGGCTGTTTGCCCTCTGCCTCAAGTTTCTCATTAACTTCCTCAACATCAAGGACATCAACAAGTGTTCCTGGCAGGAACTCTGTATCTCCATTATCCTCGATACGGATCTTCTTCAGCATCTGATGAACGATAACCTCGATATGCTTATCGTTGATCTCAACACCCTGCAGACGATATACACGCTGAACCTCACGGATCATGTAATCCTGAACTGCACGCACACCCTTGATTCTCAGGATATCATGCGGATTTACACTACCTTCTGTCAGCTCATCGCCGGCCTCAAGGACCTGTCCGTCAAGGACTTTGATACGGGAACCGTATGGGATCAGGTAAGTCTTGGAATCGCCTGTCTCCGGATCGTTTACGATGATCTCACGTTTCTTCTTAGTGTCGTTGATCGTGGCAACACCTGGGATCTCTGTGATGATCGCAAGACCCTTCGGCTTTCTTGCCTCGAAAAGCTCCTCGACACGAGGAAGACCCTGTGTGATATCTCCACCGGCAACACCACCGGTATGGAAAGTACGCATGGTCAGCTGTGTACCTGGCTCACCGATAGACTGTGCTGCGATGATACCAACAGACTCACCAACCTGTACCGGCTCACCGGTAGCCATGTTCGCACCATAACATTTTGCGCAGACACCAACCTTGCACTTACAGGAAAGGATGGTACGGATCTTCAGTTTGTCGATCGGTCCGCCTGTCTGGTTGCTTACGCCCTCTTTCATGATACGGGCTGCACGCTTCGGTGTGATCATGTGGTTTGCTTTAACAAGGATTTCTCCGTCTTTATTCTTAACTGTCTCACAGGAGAAACGTCCTGTGATACGCTCCTGAAGGCTCTCGATCTCTTCTTTTCCGTCCATGAATCCACGAACGACCATACCGGAGATCTCTGCTCTGTTCTCACAGCAGTCCGCCTCACGAACGATCAGATCCTGGGATACGTCAACAAGTCGTCTTGTCAGGTATCCGGAATCGGCTGTACGAAGAGCGGTATCAGAAAGACCTTTACGGGCTCCATGAGCGGACATGAAGTACTCCAGTACGTCAAGACCTTCACGGAAGTTTGACTTGATCGGGAGCTCGATGGTATGACCGGTTGTATCAGCCATCAGTCCTCGCATTCCGGCAAGCTGTTTGATCTGCTTATCGGAACCACGGGCTCCAGAGTCAGCCATCATGAAGATGTTGTTGTACTTATCAAGACCTGTAAGAAGTGCCTTTGTAAGCTCATCATCGGTCTTCTTCCAGGTATCAACAACCTCTTTGTAACGCTCTTCCTCTGTGATAAGACCACGTTTGTAGTTCTTTGTGATACGGTCAACAGTATCCTGAGCCTGCTTGATCATCTCCGGCTTCTGCGGCGGCACGGTCATATCGGAAATAGATACGGTCATGGCTGCCCGTGTGGAGTATTTGTAACCCATAGACTTAACGGAGTCAAGTACCTCGGCTGTCTTTGTTGCACCGTGAGTATTGATAACCTTTTCAAGGATCTGCTTCAGCTGTTTCTTACCTACAAGGAAATCAACCTCAAGAAGCAGTTCGTTTCCAGGTACGCTTCTGTCCACAAATCCAAGGTCCTGCGGAAGGATCTCGTTGAACAGGAAACGTCCCAGTGTGGACTGAACATTGCCGCTTAAAACAGTTCCGTCCGGCATTGTCTTATGACAATGGACAATGATCTTTGTCTGGAGTGTGATGACCTTGTTCTCATATGCAAGAATTGCCTCGTTGACACTCTTGAAGAACTTGCCTTCACCCTTATTTCCAGGTCTCTCCTGAGTCAGGTAGTAGATACCAAGGACCATATCCTGTGAAGGAACGGCTACAGGACCACCATCTGACGGTTTCAGAAGGTTGTTCGGTGATAACAGAAGGAAACGGCACTCTGCCTGTGCTTCCTGGGAAAGCGGAAGATGTACAGCCATCTGGTCACCATCGAAGTCAGCGTTGAACGCGGTACAAACAAGCGGATGAAGCTTGATCGCCTTACCTTCTACAAGGATCGGCTCGAATGCCTGGATACCCAGACGATGCAGTGTAGGTGCACGATTCAGCATAACCGGATGCTCCTTAATGACGTCCTCAAGGACATCCCATACTGCCGGCTCAAGCTTCTCTACCATTTTCTTGGCATTTTTGATGTTGTGGGAAGTTCCGTTGGCAACAAGCTCTTTCATAACGAAAGGTTTGAACAGCTCGATAGCCATCTCCTTCGGAAGACCACACTGATAGATCTTCAGTTCAGGTCCTACGACGATTACAGAACGTCCGGAATAGTCAACTCGTTTACCGAGAAGGTTCTGACGGAAACGTCCGGATTTACCCTTCAGCATATCGGAAAGGGATTTCAGAGCTCTGTTTCCAGGGCCTGTTACAGGACGTCCACGGCGTCCGTTATCGATCAGGGCATCTACAGCCTCCTGCAGCATACGCTTCTCGTTGCGGACAATGATATCCGGAGCACCAAGCTCCAGAAGTCTTTTCAGACGGTTGTTTCTGTTGATGATCCTTCTGTAAAGATCATTCAGGTCAGATGTTGCAAAACGTCCTCCGTCCAGCTGTACCATAGGACGAAGATCCGGCGGGATAACCGGGATAACGGTCATGATCATCCACTCAGGACGGTTGCCGGACTCACGGAAGGACTCCACAACCTCAAGACGTTTGATGATCCTTGCACGCTTCTGGCCTGTTGCGTCCACAAGCTCTGCCTTCAGTTCTTCGGAATCCTTTTCAAGATCGATAGCCTGAAGGAGCTCCATGATGGACTCGGCACCCATACCTACACGGAATCCCTCTCCGTAAGACTCACGTGCTTCCTGGTACTCACGCTCGGTGAGTACCTGTTTGTACATAAGTCCGGAATCTGCAGGATCCAGAACGATATAGTTAGCAAAGTAAAGCACTTTCTCCAGTGTTCTCGGAGAAATATCAAGAATCAGACCCATACGGGACGGAATTCCTTTAAAGTACCAGATATGAGACACCGGAGCTGCAAGCTCGATGTGTCCCATACGCTCTCTACGAACGGCAGATTTGGTTACTTCAACACCGCATCTGTCGCAGACAACGCCTTTATAGCGAATTTTTTTGTACTTTCCACAGTGGCACTCCCAGTCCTTGCTCGGTCCGAAAATCCTTTCACAGAAAAGACCATCCTTCTCAGGCTTCAAGGTTCTGTAGTTGATCGTTTCAGGTTTTAAAACCTCACCGTGTGACCACTCTCTGATCTTCTCAGGGGACGCCAGTCCGATCTTGATGGCATCGAAAGTCATTGGCTGATATGTTTCATTGGCGTTGGTTGTTTCTGCCATGTATTCTTTCCCCTTTCTTATTCCTCATCATCAAAGGACTCTTCAAACTCGATCATATCATCTTCGTCTTCCATGTCCTCATCTTCTTCTACATTGACAAGCTCTTCTCCGCTGAACTCCTGCTTGGTGTAGCCGTGTTTACCGAAGGACTCCTCATCTCTGCGTCCTCTGGAATCACCCTCGATGACATGACGAAGATCAGTATCTCCGTAATCAGAGGTTTCCATAATGTGTACCTCTGATCCGTCCTCGCTGAGCACACGTACATCCAGACCAAGAGACTGAAGCTCTTTAAGAAGTACCTTAAAGGACTCAGGAATACCTGGCTCAGGAATGTTGTCACCTTTGATGATCGCTTCATAGGTCTTAACACGTCCGATCACATCATCAGACTTCACTGTCAGGATCTCCTGCAGTGTGTAGGAAGCACCATATGCCTCCAGTGCCCAAACCTCCATCTCTCCGAAACGCTGTCCACCGAACTGAGCTTTACCACCCAGAGGCTGCTGTGTTACCAGGGAGTATGGACCTGTGGAACGTGCATGGATCTTATCATCTACCAGATGATGCAGCTTCAGGTAGTGCATGTGACCGATAGTTACAGGGCTGTCGAAGTACTCGCCTGTACGTCCGTCACGAAGTCTTACCTTACCGTCTCTGGAGATCGGAACGCCCTTCCAGAGTGCTCTGTGAGCTTTATTCTCATCGAGATACTGCATAACATCCGGTGCAAGGATGTCTTTATATTTCTCACGGAATTCCTCAAAGTCTTCCGTATTAACGTAATCGTTGGCAAGCTCCAGAGTATCCTGGATATCAACCTCGTTTGCGCCATCGAATACAGGTGTTGCAATATTGAAGCCAAGTGCTTTGGCAGCAAGGCTCAAGTGGATCTCCAGGACCTGTCCGATGTTCATTCGGGAAGGTACACCCAGAGGATTCAGCACGATATCAAGAGGACGTCCGTTTGGAAGGAATGGCATATCCTCAACCGGAAGTACACGGGAAACGACACCCTTGTTACCATGACGACCAGCCATCTTATCACCAACGGAGATCTTTCTCTTCTGTGCAATATAAATACGTACTGCCTGATTTACTCCAGGGCTCAGCTCATCGCCGTTCTCTCTTGTAAATACCTTGGCATCTACGATAATACCATACTCACCGTGCGGTACCTTAAGGGAAGTATCACGTACCTCTCTTGCCTTCTCACCGAAGATAGCACGAAGGAGACGCTCCTCAGCAGTAAGCTCAGTTTCTCCCTTAGGAGTAACCTTACCGACAAGGATATCACCGGCACGTACCTCAGCACCGATACGGATGATACCGCGCTCATCCAGATCCTTCAGAGCGTCATCGCCGACACCCGGAACGTCACGTGTGATCTCTTCCGGTCCCAGCTTGGTATCACGGGATTCTGCCTCATATTCCTCAATATGGACAGATGTATAAACATCATTCTGTACCAGTTTCTCACTAAGAAGAACAGCATCCTCGTAGTTATAACCCTCCCAGGTCATAAATCCGATCAGCGGGTTCTTACCAAGTGCAAGCTCACCATTGGATGTAGACGGGCCATCCGCGATAACCTGTCCTGCCTCAACATGCTCACCCTGGAACACGATCGGTCTCTGGTTGTAGCAGTTGCTCTGGTTGCTTCGCATGAATTTAGTCAGATGATAATCATCTTTTGTTCCGTCATCATTCTTGATAGAGATATCTGTAGATGTGGAACGAAGTACTGTACCTGCTTTTCTTGCAACAACGCATACACCGGAGTCAACAGCTGTCTTGGTTTCCATACCTGTACCAACAACCGGAGCCTCTGTTGTAAGAAGCGGAACGGCCTGACGCTGCATGTTGGATCCCATCAGCGCACGGTTCGCATCATCGTTCTGCAGGAACGGGATCAGGGCTGTAGCAACGGAGAATACCATTCGCGGAGATACATCCATGTAATCGAACATGTGCTGCTCGTACTCCTGTGTCTCCTCGCGGTAACGACCGGAAACGTTCTTATGAATGAAGTGTCCCTCTTCATCCAGTGGCTCATTCGCCTGTGCTACATGGTAATTATCTTCCTCATCCGCTGTCATGTATACAACCTCATCGGTTACACGCGGGTTGGAAGGATCTGTTTTGTCGATCTTTCTGTACGGAGCCTCTACGAAGCCGTACTGATTGATCCTTGCATAGGATGCAAGGGAGTTGATAAGACCGATGTTCGGTCCCTCAGGAGTCTCGATCGGGCACATTCTTCCATAGTGGGAATAATGTACGTCTCGAACCTCGAATCCGGCTCTGTCTCGTGACAGACCGCCAGGTCCCAGTGCGGAAAGTCTTCTCTTGTGAGTCAGCTCTCCAAGCGGGTTGTTCTGATCCATGAACTGTGACAGCTGGGATGATCCGAAGAACTCTTTTACTGCTGCAGTTACAGGTTTGATATTGATCAGGGACTGCGGAGAAATACTCTCTGTGTCCTGTGTTGTCATTCTCTCACGTACCACACGCTCAAGTCTGGAAAGACCGATGCGGTACTGATTCTGAAGCAGCTCACCGACAGCACGGATACGACGGTTGCCCAGGTGGTCGATATCATCATCGTTACCAAGGCCATACTCCAGATGCATATTGTAGTTAATGGACGCAAGGATATCTTCCTTGGTGATGTGTTTCGGGATCAGGTCGTGGATATCACGTTTGATCGCATCACATCTGTCCTCAAATGTGTCATTTTCTTCCAGAATTTTTTCGAGCACTGGGTAGTATACTAATTCTGTAACACCCAGGGACTTCGGATTCTCAAGCTCCGGCAGATAGTGACGGATATCAACCATAAGGCTGGAAAGGACTTTGATTTCTCTCTCCTCACCCTGGATCCATACGTACGGAACTGCGGAATTCTGTAATGTATCAGCAAGCTCTTTTGTAACAAGTGTCTCAGCCTCAGCAAGGATCTCACCTGTTGTTGTATCTACAACATCCTGAGAAAGCTTGTGGCCTACGATACGTTTATTGAAATGAAGCTTCTTATTAAATTTATAACGTCCGACTTTGGCAAGGTCATATCTTCTCGGATCGAAGAACATTGCCATGATCAGGCTCTCTGCGCTCTCTACTGCAAGCGGCTCGCCCGGACGGATCTTCTTATACAGCTCAAGGAGACCTTCCTGATAGTTTGTGGAGGTATCCTTTGTAAAGCTGGCAAGGATCTTTGGCTCTTCACCAAACAGATCAATGATCTCAGCATTGGTTCCAATGCCCAGTGCACGGATCAGAACAGTGATCGGAACCTTTCTTGTTCTGTCTACACGTACATAAAATACATCATTTGAATCTGTCTCGTACTCCAGCCATGCACCTCTGTTCGGAATTACAGTACTGGAAAACAGTCTCTTACCAAGCTTATCATGAGCGATCGCGTAGTAGATTCCAGGGGAACGTACTAACTGGCTGACAATAACACGCTCAGCACCATTGATAACAAAGGTACCCGTAGCTGTCATCAGCGGTAAATCTCCCATGAAAATCTCGTGTTCGTTGATCTCTTCTGTTTCCTTATTGATCAGCCTTACTCGAACCTTCAAAGGTGCGGCATAAGTCACGTCACGTTCTTTACACTGCTCGATGGAATATTTTGCATCTTTTTCATCGTATGTGAAATCGATGAATTCCAGACTGAGCTTTCCGCCGTAATCTGCGATCGGAGAAATATCATCAAATACTTCTTTTAAACCTTCGTCAAGAAACCACTGGTAGGAATCTTTCTGAACTTCGATCAGGTTTGGCATTTCCAGGACTTCTTTTTGTCTCTGGTAGCTCATACGCATGCTTTTTCCAGTTTTTACAGAACGAATTCTGTTTTTTTCCATTGACGTTTCACCCCTGTTTTTTTATTATTTATTACAACATGATCCCGCCTGACCTTTAGGCAGGCATATCTAGCCATAATATAGCATCCTCCACTTTAACATAAGAAAAAAAGTGTGTCAAGCACTTTTTTTGATTTTTTTACATTTTTCAAAAAAAAGATTCTGTTCCTTCTATACATACGATGTATGGATATCCGGAACAGAATCTTTTTTTATCACACATACTTACTTCACAACAGTATTTACTGTTACTGTATTTCCGTATCTATCTTTTGAGACAAGTTTCAGAGCAGTATTCTTTTTTTGCTTCTTTATTTTAATAACGTACTGTTTCTTTTTGTTTACGGATGATACACCCAGCTTTGTCTGTTTTCCGGAACGCTGCACATATGCAATAACTGTCTGGCTGCCTGATGCAGTTCCGCTTATAGCTGTACTTCTTGATGTAACAGTTCTGCATGAAGGACGGTTGATGCCGGTCCATCCTTTGCAGCTTTTTACATATATCGCCTGAACCTTTCCGTTTTCGCAAAATGTATTCTTTTTCATGACCGGTATTACAGATGCATATGCATAAACACCATTCCCCGTATTTTTCTCCGCACGGTTTCCTGATACTTCGGATACTTTTGATTTCCAGAGCAAAATACCACTTTTTGCATTTGATGTCACACGATTGCTTTTTACCCTGACTCCGCCGACCACATACTCAATTTTCACGCCATGATTTTTGTTGGATAAACAGGTATTACCAAGAACATTATTGTTCTTTCCTGCATTTACACGTATTCCCGAGCCGGCCGTTGATTTAACAGTATTCTTCTGTGCAGTGGATGAAGTATTTACAGATTGCAGATAAATTCCATCTCCGCCTGCTCCGGAAACAGTATTCTGCTCTACAAGATTTCTCTGTTCTGATCCTGCTGCATAGACAGAACCGGAGAGATAAATTCCCGTATTTGCAGTTCCGGACACTGTATTCCTGCTGATAACGCTTCCTCGGGAATCCTGGGCATAAATCCCAAAATTGGAATATGAAGAAGTTTTTTTCATTGTTACCTGATTATCTGTTACGGTATCTGTGTCAGTAAGAGACATGCTGATTCCGTTTCCATATCCGCTGATCTGATTATCTTCTACAGTCACACCTTTCACCGGATATATCTTTTTAGGGAGCACAGCTCCATCTTTTTTCATATTATAGCCTGAAACTTTTATACCACTGCAGATCCATGCAATTCCACCAATGCTGGTAGTTCTGGCAAGACTGATGTAGTTTCCTGCCACACGAAGATTCCTGTTTTTCAGCATGTCCGGCCCATCATCATAGCCTGGCGTCTGGTGTGTATTGCTGCTCACAGAAGAAATGTCCACTCCATTTCCCACATTTACCATGGTATTATTTTCTGCTGTAGAATCTTCATAATTCATAAACCTTATACAGCGTTTTTTTACATTATGGAAAGTATTATTCGTAACTGTGATCCTTTTATATGTTTTTCCGGACATCATACTGTGCGTTCCCAGCCCTGTAAAGACATCTTCGAACACATTTCCATCGATCACAAAATCTTCACAGGTCGTTCCATCATAAGGTCTGTACTGCGGAAAAACATTGCTCTCATCTGTACAGCAGTCGATCTGAATACATTCCTGTCCGCCTTCCACATAATTCTTATAATAGCCACTGAATGTACAGCCTGTGATCTTGGCATTTTTCACTCCGCCAAATTCCAGAAAATGAGATTTCAGATTATTAAGAAATGTAGCATTTTTAATCGTAACATTCGTAGCATGTCCAATGCAAAATCCCACAAATCCGCCTGGAGCATCCTTATTTTCCACACACTGATAATTGTAGTCCCAGGTTCCTCCATCGATCACAATGTTGCGATATCCATCATATCCGCCTTCTGAATCTTTGGTATTTCCAAGACGGAGGATCAAATGTTTGGTGGTAGACGTTTTTGTAATATTAGCGTCTCTTGCATATAAGTACATATTACTGTACATGCAAAGTGTACCTGTCAGTTCATAATTTCCCGGTGGAATTATGATCTTGCAGGGATTTTCATCTGTGGCCTGATCTTTCAGTTCAAGAAACAGTGTGTTCAAAGGCGCTGTGATATCCTGTCCTTCCTCAACTTCCAGAGTCACAGTCTGATAAGTTCCAAGTTCTCCATCTGAAGCATCTCCTGCGGAAAAATCCCCAGCAGCATTGGCATCATCTGTAAAATCAGCCGGTGCCTGACCTGCGCCTTCATCAGCTTTATTATTATCCGGCTCTGCGACGTTTTCTACATTACCGTTTTCCTGCTGAAGCTGAAGTTCTTCGGAACCGTTATCGCCGTTCTCCGTTCCTTCGGAAAAATCTGCCGGCAATTCTCCGCTGATACTGCCATCTGTTGTCTGAATATCCTCACTGCCAGCTTCCGTTGCTGCATTGTCAGAAATATTCTTATTTGTGTCAAAATCTCCATCTGTGCTTCCATCTGAAAATGTGTCTTCAGTTGAATTTTCCGATATTTCCTCATCACCCGGTGCCTCTGATACATCCACTGCTTCTACAGCACCTGACTCTATTTTTGTCCAGGATGCCTGTGATGCAGGAACCACACTGCCATCGTTATCCAGCACAAGCGGATCCAGATCCTGTTCCGGCATATTTTCCTCTTCTTCAAGCTCCTCCTGCTGCTGCATTGCAGTTTCCTGAGCCCGAAGTTCATCCAGAGGATTTTTCACGTTTACAGTTATATTTTTTCCGACAGACACTGTCTTGGCTGCCGTCGGAAAAGAAACTCCTGTGATTCCCAACGCAGCAGCAAGGATACAGGCCATTATTTTTCGTTTCATATTCCATCCACCCTTTCCTGTCTCCTTTATTATCCTTTCTTTTTCTTCAAAAATCAAGATTTACCCTGGATTTTTTCACTAAAAAAGGCTGCTGTGCCGCCGGTAAACCGGCAGTCACAACAGCCTTTAAAACTTTTGATCTGATCGGATTATTTAAGTGTAACCTTAGCTCCCTCAGCCTCAAGTTTAGTTTTGATGTCCTCAGCCTCAGCTTTGGATGCGCCCTCTTTAACAACCTTCGGAGCACCATCAACGATAGCTTTAGCCTCTTTAAGTCCAAGACCTGTAACCTCACGAACAACTTTGATAACTTTAACTTTGTTAGCGCCAACCTCTGTAAGCTCTACGTCAAACTCATCTTTCTCCTCAGCTGCCTCGCCTGCTGCACCTGCTGCTGCTACAACAACACCTGCTGCTGCGGAAACGCCGAACTCTTCCTCACAAGCTTTTACAAGGTCATTTAACTCTAATACAGATAATTCTTTGATTGCTGCAATAAATTCTTCTGTTGTTAATTTTGCCATTTTAATTTCCCTCCATTTATAAATTTTAATTAATAATCATGCGGTCGTTATGCCGCCAATTGCACGTTGCTGGGATTACTCAGCAGCTGCTGCGTCAGCTCCGCCATTCTGCTCTGCGATCTGATTAAGCACACGAGCGAAGTTTGCGATCGGAGACTGCATACTTCCAAGCAGTTTTCCAAGAAGTTCCTCTCTTGAAGGAATTGTGGACAGTGCCTGAATTCCGGCCTGATCATTGTAGTTACCTTCAACTACACCTGCGATCAGCTCCAGTGCCGGGAACTGTTTTGCATATTTAGCAAGGATTCTTGCCGGAGCAGTTGCGTCTGTCTCGGAGATAGCGATCGCATTTGTGCCATGTAAATGATCACTGAGGCTCTCAAATGCTGTACCCTCGAATGCACGACGCATCATGGTATTCTTGTATACCTTGTACTGAACACCAGCTTCTCTTAACTCTTTACGAAGAATTGTATCCTGCTCAACTGTAAGACCGCTGTAGTTTACAAGTACAACAGACTGTGCGTCTTTAATGCTGTTAGAGATCTCTTCTACGATTGGTTGTTTCAGTTCTACTTTTGCCATGAAATGGTACACCTCCTTATAGATTTTGTATACCGCCGTCGCAATAAGTCAATCTGTTTAAAAAAAGACCTTACTGCTTCGCAATAAGGCCTTGTGTAATCTTAACTCAGAATACTTGGACCTCGGTAGGCGTTTTGATCCTTATGCCTTACGGCACCTACTGTCTTCGGCAGCGTTCTTAGGTACAATACCATAACAGTGCCGGGTGTGTCAAGTATTTTTTAAGATTTTTTCAAAATTATTTAGTACCAAAAATACGGTCTCCGGCATCTCCAAGTCCCGGGCAGATGTAAGCGTTCTCATTGAGCTCTCTGTCAAGGGAACCACAGTAGATCTGTACATCCGGATGTGCCTCGTGAAGACGTTTCAGTCCCTCCGGAGCTGCGATGATGCACATGAACTTGATGTTCTTTCCACCCTGTTTCTTAACAAAATCAATGGCAGCCTCACCGGAACCGCCGGTTGCAAGCATCGGATCAACGATAACCGCGATACGCTCATCAATAGACTCCGGAAGTTTACAGTAGTACTCATGCGGCTCATGTGTCTCAGGATCTCTGTAAAGACCTACATGTCCCACTTTGGCAGATGGCACCAGTGTCAGGATACTGTTTACCATTCCAAGACCTGCACGGAGTACCGGGATAACAGCCAGCTTCTTACCGGCGATCATAGGTGTCCTGCATGTCTCGATCGGTGTCTCCACTTCCACTTCCTCTGTAGGAAGATCACGAAGTGCCTCGTATCCCATAAGGATGCCGATCTCCTCCACCAGTTTACGGAACTCATTTGTTCCTGTGTTCTTGTCACGGAGCATTGAAATTTTGTGTTTGATCAGCGGATGATCCATAATATAAACATTTTCCATTGTGATTTCCTCTCTTGTTCCGACGCAGCCGATACGCCTGCCACATCTGTGATTTTTTATCTTATTACATTATAATATATATAGTGTTTTTCCAAAAGGGGGAGTTTTACTTTTGAAGTTTTAATTCTCCGTCTCCGGCAGCAATAGCCTGATCGATCGCCCAGGCAACTCCAAATTCCTGGTTGGTCTTTGTTATATATTTTGCCACCTCTTTGATCCCGGGAACGGAATTTCCCATGGCTACCGTGGCGCCGAAATCCATGGACAGCATGGAATAATCATTAAAGCTGTCCCCAAGCACCATTACCTCATCCATTGTATATCCAAGAGATTCTATATATTCCTTCAACACAGGACCTTTCTGGGCTCTGACTTCCGTCACCTCCTGGTTCAGGATAAAGGAAGATGCCACCGCAAGCTCAGGATTCTGTCCAAGCTTCTCCCCGATCTCCTGAAGCATATCCACATCTCCTGCAAAAATAAAGATCTTGTACACAGGCGTCTCACATTCTTCCAGAGAACGGATATCTGAGATTCCTCTGGTATTTCCGGCAATCTGCAGGAACTGAGCAGAGTTACGGATCTTTTCATCGCTGTCATTTTTGTCCATATGGAAAAGTCTTATCTGGCGGATAATACCATCCTCGATCTCCTTCTTAGTTCCAAGCCGGTAATCATACCTGTCTGTAAAAAATATAACAGATACAGGATATTCTTTAAGTTCCTCATAGACCTCCTCGCAGAGATCAATGGGGATCGGCGTACGTTTCACTACTTCTCTCTGTGGGTTTCTCACCTCTGCTCCACTGCTTAAGATGTAATCACAGGTAATATCTGTATCCTTCAGTGCGTCCATGGCTCCACGGAAATTACGTCCTGTAGCCACCATAAAACGGATTCCCGCATCACAGGCACGTTTAATGGCAACCTGAGTTTCCGGTGCGATCTTATGGTCATCCCCAAGAAGGGTTCCGTCCATATCACTGGCGATCACTTTTATCATAAGTTCCTTCTCCTTTGAGCATTTTAATCTTCTGTGAGAAATTATAGCTTACAGGAACCGGAATTACAAGATGGGACAGATAAAGCGGGCATTTATATTCCCCTTTGCTGCCACCATGTCCTGTGATATAATTCTTTGCATATATTTTCTTATTATATTATTTCATTCTGATGGAGGAATCATGCTAAAAAAATCATATATATACCGGACCTTCACCCGGCTTTTATCTGTCACGCTGCTGATCAGTTTCTGTTTTCTTTTTGCCGGATGCGAACAAACCCAAACCAACACTGATGAGCAGGAACCTGTCAGTGTTTCTGATTTTAAACTGAACACAGTTGTTGATATCAAGATCTATGATTCCAGGGACAGATCTCTCCTTGATGACTGTCTCTCTCTCTGCGACAGATATGAGCTTGTTTTCAGCCGTACCAATGAAGACAGTGAACTGTACAGACTGAACCACAGAGAAGACCAGGGCCAGGAATCCGGCAGTTTTCCTTATAAGATAAGTACAGATCCTGATTCACAGAAGGAAACCTGGATGATTTCCCCCCAGCTTGCAGATCTTCTGGATGAAGGACTTGCCTTTACCAGGGAATCCGGAGGTGCTTTTGATATTGCCATTGCGCCTCTTACCTCTCTGTGGGATTTTACCGCAGAAGATCCCCAGGTACCGGCAGACAATGATATCCAGACAGCACTGCCACTGTGCAGCTCTGATGGCGTAGAGCTTAACGGGCAGAAGCTTACTCTTCCTTCTCCCGACACTGCCTTTGACGTAGGGGCTATTGCCAAAGGCTATATTGCCGACCGCATCAGTGAATACCTGAAAAAAAGCGGCGTAAAAAGTGCCATCATCAATCTGGGCGGCAATGTTCTCTGTATTGGAGGACGGCCTGACGGAGAGCCATTTAAGGTTGGCGTTCAGAAGCCTTTTGCTGACCGCAATGAAACGGCTGCTGTAGTGGATATCAACGGACGTTCAGTTGTTTCTTCGGGAATCTACGAACGCTGCTTTAAGCAGGACGGAAAACTCTATCATCACATCCTGGATCCACACACCGGATATCCTTATGATAACGGTCTGATCTCCGTCACTATCATTTCTGACCGTTCCGTGGACGGCGATGCCTTAAGCACCACCTGCTTTGCACTGGGCCTGAAAAAAGGTCTTGCCTTCGCAGAAAAAAAAGGTGTCCAGGCTGTCTTCATCACCAAAGACTATGAGCTTCACTATACAAAAGATTTCCAGAAAAAAATAAAAGTTTCACAGGTCGACTGATCTGTGAAACTTTTATCTGTAATAGTATCTGCTGCTCTTTTTAATTAGGTGTGATCATATCCGGCCAGGACAGGATTTCCCTAGAGATGATCTCTTCGTAATCACCTTCCACATCCTCACTTCTTCCGGCTGCAAACACATTGGTCTCAGCACCCCATACACTGTCCTCATACTCCCATACGTGGAACTTCAGCCCGCGGAACATAAAATCAATGCTTCCGCAGCCATCCTCTTCCGTATACTCAAATGGGATCTTCTTGGTATTCAGTGCTTCCTGCACTTTCTGTAAACGCATATACTCTCGCTCCTTCCACGCCGAAAATCTTTCTTTATATCAAGTATAGCATGTTGTGATTTTCGACACAAGGAAAGGATGAAAGTGCCTGTGAGCTACGGATATCTCAGGCCCAGTAGAGTCTCATTCCAAACTCATGGCTCATACGGTCCGGATGCCCATCAACTCTTGAAAGCAAAGTACAGATATCCTGATAGGTATTCTTTGCCATACATTTACCGCTATTATCAGAAAGAATTAGTGTAAGGTTCCACTTCTCGCCTTTTCCGTATTCTTTCTCAAAGGTTTTTACCATGACACGGCTGTCTGCCGGAACTTCTGCTTTAACACTTCCCTTTTCCACCAGTTCTCCGTTCAATGTTTCTGTAATGATCCATGTAAGTTCACACTCTCCCAGAGCTCCATCTGTATCATTTACAATATACAGACTGTCCAGATGATCTTTGTGCTTTGCAAAAACACCCACTGGTGCGTTGCTTTCCAGTATAGCCTGAAGACCCTTTTTGGGAATTCCCCACCAGTCATATAAACCGTAGAAGCTCTGAGGACACAGGTCGATAAACATAAACTGTACATATCCTGAGCAAGGTTCATATTTCTGGATCCTGTAATGCTCTGTATAATATTTCAGAAGCTTATACTGATATTCCTGGATCTTCGGGATATCATCCACCAGTTTTTCCAGACGATAATATACCGCCGGAACAGTTTTCAGATTTTCACTGCTGCCCGGTGCATCAAATCCGTACTCTGTATTCAGCTTTTCTGTCTGCTCATAAATATCTGCATATTCTCCACCGCTTAAAGAACCCAGATAATTGTGGCTGTCCCCGCTAAGCGGATCATCTTCGCAGAAAGAACCCTTGATGATCGGTCTGCCCGGATCCATCTTCTGTACCTCCCTATACAGAGCAGGTCCCGGATTTTCCTCCATAAATCTCCTTCTCACATTTCCATCCGGATCAACACATCCCGGTTCATTCATAATGATCCAGCAGATCAGAGACGGATGATGCTTCAGAAGTTTCACATTTTCTCTGTAAACATCTGCAAATCTCTGCGCCCATTCATCTGTTGAAGGATGCGTCCAGTTGTACTCCGAATCCTGAAGAACTGCAATTCCCAGCTCGTCACACAGATCATAAAAAACTTCCTGCTCTGTGTGGACATGTACTCGTACCAGGTTAAAACCTGCCGCCTTTACATTAAGAAGATCTCTCAGGTACCGTTCCCTTGTCATTGCGGAAATATAACAATCCGGAAAATAAGAGGTTCCTCTTATATACAGCTTCCTGTTATTAAGCCAGAATCTTGTTATTTTTTCATTACGCTCAATCTGAATGTCCCGGAAAGCAAAATTCGTTGTTCTGCTGCTCAGTATGTCTTTTCCCCTGCTTAACGTAAGTTCTGCCTGATACATCCAGGGATAACCATGATCCCATGTGGACCACAGTCTGACATCTTCCACTTTAAGCTCACATTTAAAGCCTGTCTCTGCTTTCTCTGCCATTATCTGAACAGTTTTTTCTGCCTTTATAAGACCGGACTCTTTTTCCCGGATCTTTACATTAAAATCATATGTCTCCCCGGATTTCAGACCTCGCGCTTCAGTTTCCACATATACGTCTGCTTTCTTTCCATCTGGATCCAGTTCATACTTCAGATCTGTCTGATCTTCCAGAACACCTTCTTCTGTCAGGATCAGCTCCACTTTTCCGTAGATTCCTACAGGATTTACATCTCTCTGGATAAATGTATCAGAATGTTCGTAGGTACCTTTTACCATATTTCTTTTTACCAGGGTGGTTCTGGAATCCTGTGCATCCAGCTCCACCTCATCATCCCATGGAGAACTTACCTTTACAATGAGATAATTTTTCTTTCCAAAAACAAGCTTATCTTTTACATTAAAGGAAAATGGAGCGGAATATCCTTCATGCTCTCCAAGAAATTCTCCGTTAAGCCATACTTTTCCATAATAATCCACATTGGTAAATTTAAGGACAGCATCCGTAACTTTCTGATCCGGAACTTCAAACTCTGTTTTGTACCACCAGGGTGCCTGATTGAAATATCTCAGTTCACGCCCGAAATATGGCTGTCTGGCATAGATAAGCTGCAGATGTTTCAGTTCCTCCAGTTCCTCCCATTCAGACACCTGGGAACCTACGGAAGTATCTGCTTCCCTGGCAGCATAAAGCCCGATCTTTTCCCCTGTATCATGAACATCCTGCAAAATTTTCCATCCTTGTTTCAATTCAATCCTTGTTTCCATTTCAGCCTCCTAACTCTTGACCGCACCTGCAGCCATACCTTCGATTATGTTCCTGTTAAGAATAAAATACACGATCAGTGTAGGCAGGATCGATATTACGATCGCCGCAAATGTACTTCCCCAGTCCACTCTTCCGAACTGCCCCACAAAGTCATTCAGGCCAATTGGAAGAGTTTTCATATCAGAAGATGAGATAAACGTATTGGCATAGGTAAATTCATTCCATACAAAAACAAAATTGTATGTAAGAACTGTCATTGTAGTATTTTTAGCCATAGGTACCACGATCTTGCGGAATGTGGTTCCCATTGTGGCACCGTCAATAACTGCCGCTTCCAGAAGAGAATCCGGCATAAATTTAAAAAATCCGGTGTAAAGATAGATACACATTGGAAGTCCGAACCCGATCTGCGGAAGCACCAGTGCCCAGTATGTATTTCTCAGTCCGATCCTGTTATAAATCTGGAACATGGGTACAAGGCAGGAAAAAATAGGCACCATCATTCCAAACAGGAAAAATGCCATCAGTGCATTGGCATATTTTACCTTTACCTTACTGATCACAAATGCAACCGGGCATCCCAGGACTACGATGCCAAGAAGTGTGAGAACTGCCACAACCGTACTGTTAAGAAAATATCTTGGAATGGATGAGATCGTCAGTGCGCTGATATAGTTTCCAAGATAAAATCCTGATGGCAGGGCATACTGTGCAGTATATGTCATTTCATCCGGTGTTTTCAGACTGGAGCAGATAACCCAGAAAATAGGGTAGACCTGTATCATGACAAAAATAAGGATCACTACATAGAACACAGCACGAATAGGTATATTTTTTCTTGATTTTATCATTCTGACCCATCTCCTTTCGCCGATCCCAGGCATTTCTGTATAATCCCTACTGCTACCAGACATTCAATGACCAGAAAAACGGACAATGTACTTCCATAGCCAAAGTCAGCCGAATTAAAAGCGGTTTTATACATATAAGTTGCCACCATCTCTGTTGATCTGGATTTATTGTCAAGAATATAGAATACATCAAAGGTTTTCAGACAACCATTTACAAGCATTACAATGACAATGCTGAATATATTTTTCACCAGTGGAAGCTTTATGTAACGATACTGTTGAAAAACATTGCAGCCATCCATTGTAGATGCCTCGATCACATCCTTTGATATGGATACAAATGCGGAATAAAAAATGATCATGTACAGACCACAGTATTTATATCCATCGATCAGGGTTATGGTTATCAGCGCTGTATGGGAATTTGCCAGCAAAGCGATAGGTTCCATTCCCAGTTTTTCCATCACATAGCAAACCAGACCCTGGGGCTGGACAGAAAGCATTTTGGAAAAAATCTGGCAGATCGCCATAGATGAAATGATACATGGAATAAAATAAATAACCCGCAGAATATTTCCACCCTTGGAAATATGTGTAAGCAAAATCGCCAGGATCAGTCCTGCACATAACTGGAACAGACTTCCCAGTACAACAAATTTAAGATTATTTACAACAGCCTCACGAAATGTCTCATCCTGAAACATCCTCACATAATTTTCCAGTCCGATAAACTTCATATCACCGATTCCATTCCAGGAAAAAAGGCTGTAACCCATTGACCACAGAATTGGGATGATAACAGTAAGAATATATATGAACAGTGCAGGAAGAACAAACGGTAAAGGCTGGATTTTATTTCTGGGCTTCATATCCTCTCCCCTTTCATACGCAGATGCAGATAAAATTCCGCATCTGCGCATTCTATCAGTTATTCTTCAGTGTCAAAATAATCAGATGCATACTGTTCTACAGCTTTGTCCATGTTTTCACAGAACTCTTCAGGAGTTGATTCTCCCATTCCAAGGCTTGCCAGCTCTTTTCTGTAAACCTCGTTTGTAGAAGGATCCAGACGAACATCCCAGCACTGGGCAAAAGTGCCACAGTTCTCAAGATCACTTAAAATCTGCTGTGTAAGCTCCGGCAGCTTCTCCGAATCACTTGGCATCATGGATGGAAGCATATTGAACTCATACATTGCCGTATCAGCAAAATTATCCCATACATAACTGATGAAATCTTTCATCTCATCACTCATGGAATCCTTGAGAATGGCAGTTCCGATTCCACAATTCGCATAGTAATCATTTTCTCCCGTAGCGGTTCCCTCGCTGTCTACAGGAAGTTTGAACATGGAAATATCATCTTTAAGATTTCCCTCATCATCTGTAAGATCCGGTGTATCCCATGTTCCGGTGTATAACATTGCCGCACCACTGTTCAGAAACAGATCCATCTGCGCGGTAGTATCTGAACTTGTCCATCCTTCACTGAAATACTGGGCTATATCCTGTGTATACTGGGCTGTTGCGATACCTGTCTCAGAATTAAATTTTTCTTTTCCCATTCTTGCATTGTCAATGAAGTCATTTCCTTCCAGTCTGAAAGCCTTAAATGCCGGATAACGCATGATCATGTCGTAATTTCCTGCGGATATCGGGGTCATTCCCGCATCTTTCAGCTTCTTGCACACATCCAGGAGATCTTCCAGTGTCTGGGGTGTTTCAGTAATTCCGGCTTTTTCAAACATGTCTTTGTGATACCAGAAATACTCTACATTTCCCTGCCAGGTCATAAGGTAATTGCTTCCGTCACTGAGTTTCGGATAATCCAGTGCAATACCAAAGAACTTGTCTTTGATACCCAGTTCATCATAAAGGTCATCCACACTGTAGATCAGATCTTTTTTGCAAAGGCCTTCAAAAAATGCCTCCGGATCTGCATCAAACCAGTCCGGCAACTCATTGCTGGATGCAAGGATCTTGATCTTCTGAAGATATGTTTCTCTGTCTGCAATAGACTCTACATTGAATTCAAAATCCGGGTGATCTTTTTTGTAATCTTCTGCAAGCTTCTTCAATGTTTTTAACGCTGCATCTGTTTCGCCTCTGGCACTGATATAATTGATCACAAGTGGTTCGGAATCCTCTTTTTTATCTGCCCACACATTCATCATGCTGAATGAAGAGAGACACATCATTGTGGCAAGTGTAGCAGCCATCACTTTTTTTAATTTCATTTTCGTCCTCCTTTTGGTACATTTCTATTCATCCGGATTGAATATTTTGTTCCGCTTTCCTTATCGATGAGACCATTATATTAAATCCGTCCGGAAAAATACATGGAAAATCTTCGCTGTACCTGGAATATTTTCTCCAATAATTTCCCAACACTTGTGAGAATTTTTCCCTTATTATATAATGTAGCCAATAAAATCAGGAGGGGGATTCCATGATAGAAAATCTGAAAAAAAAGGCGTTTCAATTATTTTTAGGAATCAGTCTGAAACGCAGGCTTTTTATTACATATCTGCTGCTCAGTTCTCTGATACTTATGCTTACTTCCGTGTTTTTTTATACTGCATCCAAAAAAGTACTGATCAAGCGTGCCGCACTTTCCAGCCAGCAGCAGCTATCCCTGATCACCAGCAACCTTGGAGAAAAGATCGATCATATATCAAACTATGCCATCACCCTTTCCATCAACAGCAATATCGCCGATGTTTTAAAAGAAAACCCCACAGTTCCCGAAAACACACTGGAACATTTTCTGGTAAATTCCGAACTTACAGACCAGGCCCAGCGTATCATCGGACTTCACAAAAACATCTATGCCTGGGATATCCTGGATACAGAAAACCACTGGTTTCACAGCAGTACCACAGAAACAGATCAGCTTGATTCCATTTTAGATCCCGAAGTCCTTGACAGCCTTCAGACTAATCTGGCTTTTCAGTTTCTCGGACCCTTCCAGATAAGCGGGGAGCCAACCTTTGTAGCCTTAAAAAGCATTACAAACATTGATAACACCAAATATCTGGGCGCCCTGGTCCTTCTGATCAGAGAAACAAATATTTCCTCTGCATTCCGCGACCTTCCGGACAGCTCTTCCAGGGATTTCTATATTACTGATGAAAATGGACAGATACTTTCCTCTTCTTCATCCGAAGGTATTTATAAAGACTTCTCATCCTATACAAAAATCAGTTCAGAGAATTATAAAACCCTGACAGAAACCTACAGGCATTTTTTTTCCGTAGACGGCACTAACACTCTTTTTATCTGCAAATCCTATCCTGACCTGAACTGGAATGTGATCAACCTGATTCCTCTGGAAAGTCTGCCTCTGGATCATATGGTGATCCTGCACAATATTCTTCTGATCAGCATTGTAGTGTTTATTTTATCTGTATTTTTTTCCATATTATGTACAGGTACTGTCACCGCACCTATACAGAGACTTGTAGAAAAAATGAAATCTGCGTCTGCCGGAAAGCTGAATATTTCTGCCAGTTACTCTTCAAATGATGAACTTGCAGTTCTCTATAACCAGTTTAACCTTATGATGCAGAAGATCCAGACATTACTTAACGATATCTATGAGGAACAAAATGCCAAACAGAAAATGGAAATACGTCTTTTACAGTCCCAGATCAATCCCCATTTTCTTTATAATACTTTAAACACCATCAAGTCTCTCATAGAACTTGACATGAATGATACCGCAGTAAAAGCAGTGTCTGCCATGTCATCTTTCTACAGAAACTCTCTTTCAAAGGGACAGTTTATCATTCCTCTGCGCCAGGAGCTGCTTCTTACAGAACAGTATCTTTATATCCAGAATCTGCGGTATATGGATTTTGTTGATTACGAGATCACCTATGAGCCGTCCTGGGAGGATCATGGGGCAGAGATACCTAAGCTGACCATACAGCCTGTTGTGGAAAATATTTTTGTCCACGGACTTACCAGCCAGATGTGCCATATTCACTTAAATGTTTCTATCAGAAATGGTACCATCTGTATTTCTGTTTCTGATAATGGTTCCGGTATCCCGCCGGAAAAACTTGCCGAACTTAACCGTTCTATCAGAGACTTCAAAACTGCCCGACATTCTTTCGGGCTTCCAAGTATCAACCACAGGATTGCTCTTCTCTACGGTGAGAATTACGGACTCACCATCGAAAGTTCACCTGAAAAGGGAACCACTGTAACCATAGTAATACCTGACAAAAAAATCTGATTGAGGGGGAAATATAAATTGAAAACACTCGTAATTATTGACGATGAAATTTTTTTCAGAAAATCTCTGATCAATTTTCTTGAAAAACAAAACATTTATAACATTGCAGGGGAAGCTAATAACGGACAGGCCGGAATCCAGCTTATTGAAAATGTCAAACCCGATATTGCCCTTGTGGATATATCCATGCCGGTTATGAGCGGTCTGGATATGATTGCAGCTCTTGGAACAGACTGTCATACCAGATTCATCCTTTCCACAGGATACGAAGATTTTGACTATGCCAAAAAAGCCATCTCTCTTCAGGTCCGCGGATACCTCCTGAAGCCACTGGATCACCGGGAGCTTATGGAGACACTCCAGAAAGTAAGTGACGAGATCGATCAGGAAAATTCCAAAAACAGTTATGTGAATAATTATTTTCAGTTCCGCGATCTGTATACACGACAAATGCAGCTTAATTTCTTCCAGAAGGTGATCAGCGGAACAACCATTTCCCCGGATGATCTGGAAAAAATTCCGATTCATAAAACTTCCGGTTATCTTACCATTCTTATGGAGATCCACAGTGCCAATCCGGAAATATGGGATGAAAAAGGTGATTTTTCTCTGCTCCACACTATCCTGGAAAATATATGCAGAGAAATCTTACAGCCTGTGTGCAAAGAGCTTATTTACATTGACTATTCTCAGATGAGACAGTATATCATCATGGAAAAAAGCTCTGATTTTTCTTTTGCCGATCTGGAACAATCCTGTCTCAGACTTGCCGGGATATATGATAATATTGCACAGATTTCCACTTTTTTCTGCTGCGGAACACCTCATGAAGGCGTGGAAGGAATCCGTTATTCCTATGAAGAGGCTCTTTCTGTTTTTCATAACAGAACTGCGTCTTCTTCCGGATTTCTTTATTTCACGCCCCAGTCCCATTCCGCTGATTTTACATTAAAGCCTCTGGTTTATAATGATATCCTGATCTTTCTGCGCCAGCAAAATTCACCGGCTCTCTGTAAATATATTGATGAATATTTCAACGATATCATCACCAAAAAAATCCATATCCGGCAGACCTGGAGTGTAGCTGCTGCTTTTCTTACTGTACTTGACGGTTTTATCACGGAGTGCAGTCAGCGTGAAACGCTTTTTCCTCTTCTGGAAAACGCCCTGAATACTTACCAGAACTGCCAGAGTGCCCTGCAGTTAAAACAACTGCTCCAGTCTACCTGCAAGGCAGTTCTGGATTCTCTTGCTGATGAAAAAAATCCGCGGAAGTCAGCTCTTGTATCCCAGGTTCAGGAATATATCTGTCTGAATTTTAATCAGCCGGATCTTCGTCTTGAAACCATTGCTTCCCATTTTTTTGTCAATCCCCAGCATCTCTCTGCTGTATTCAGTCAGGAATCCGGAGTTACACTTACCTCATATATCAATGTCTGCCGCATGAAAAAAGCCAGACAGTTTCTTCTGGAAGACAGCCCTTCCATTCAAAATGTAGCTTCTTTATGCGGATTTTCTGATTCCGGATATTTCAGCAAATGTTTCCGGAAATATTACGGAATCTCTCCAAAAAACTTTGTATCCCTGACTGAAAAGAACAGTTATCCAGGTTCTATCGGCATATGATCTTTATCTCATTAAAGCGTAACGTTTCACCGCTTCATCTTATTAAAATTACATTTTACTCTAACATATGTTTTATGTAAAATGCAAGTTCTTTTTATTGTGCAATATCCCGGAATGTGTTAAGATAAAACCTGCGACTTTATACAAATAGCAGTTTACCATACTGCAATAATGAGGTGAGTTATGAAAGAAAGAGAAAAACTTGGATCCCGTCTGGGATTCATTCTGATTTCTGCTGGCTGTGCCATCGGAATCGGAAACGTCTGGAAATTCCCTTACATGGCCGGACAGGGCGGTGGCGGCACATTCGTACTGTTTTACCTGATCTTCCTGGCCCTTCTTGGACTTCCTGTTATGACTATGGAGTTTTCTGTTGGACGTGCCAGCCAGAAGAGTCCTGTCAAAGCATATTACGCACTGGAAAAACCAGGACAGAAATGGCACATCCATGGATATATCACTCTGATCGGATGTTATCTCCTGATGATGTTTTACACCACTGTTACAGGCTGGATGCTGAATTACTTCTATATGACAGCCACCGGTAAATTCCAGGGACTTGATTCCGACGGTGTTGCAGGACAGTTTACCAACATGCTTGGCCAGCCCGTTACTATGGGATTCTGGATGATCGTTGTTGTTATTGCAGGTGTTTTTGTCTGCTCCCGCGGTCTTCAGAACGGCCTTGAAAAAGTTACCAAGGTTATGATGATCTCTCTTCTGGTGATCATGGTTGTTCTTGCCATCAACAGTTTTACCATGGATGGTGCCAAAGAGGGACTGAAATTCTACCTGATCCCGGATTTCGAGCGTATGAAAGAGATCGGTATTATTTCTACCATTACCGGTGCTATGAACCAGGCATTCTTTACTCTCAGCCTTGGTATCGGTGCTATGGCTATCTTCGGAAGCTACATCGGAAAAGATCATGCACTGCTTGGTGAATCCATGAATATTGCGCTTCTGGATACTTTTGTTGCGATCACCTCCGGACTTATTATTTTCCCGGCATGTTTCACATTCAATGTTGACCAGACTTCCGGACCGAGCCTGATCTTCATCACACTGCCGAATATTTTCAACCACATTCCGCTTGGAAGACTGTGGGGAAGCCTGTTCTTTATCTTTATGTCATTTGCAGCTTTCTCTACCATCCTGGCTGTATTTGAAAATATTATTTCCTGCGGTATGGAGCTTACCGGCTGGAGCCGAAAAAAATCCAGTCTTGTAAATGCCATCGCCATCATCCTTCTGTCTCTGCCATGCGTACTTGGATACAATGTATGGTCCTGGGACTGGCTCAAGGTATTCGGCGGCGCAATTCTCGACCTTGAAGATTTTCTGGTAAGCAACATTCTGCTCCCGCTTGGTTCTCTTGTATACCTGCTTTTCTGTGTTTCCAAACGGGGCTGGGGCTGGGAAAACTTCACAGAAGAAGCCAACACCGGAAAAGGCATGAAGATCCGGAAATGGATGCGCGGATACATCACTTATATCCTGCCGCTGATCATTCTGTTTATCTTCTTCTTTGGTCTGTACGATAAGTTTTTTGCATAAAATAAAACACCCCTGACGGATATCGTATGTGATTTACACACGCGATTTCCATCGGGGGTGTTTTTGTTGAATCAGGCGGATATTCACAGCCTGCACTCTTCCTGATACAAGCAAGTCCCCTCACCGCGTATTGCTTTTCGTAATTGAAGCAAGGAACTTACTTGATTCAGTTAAGAATTTTACCTGCCTAGCAGCTCCAGTACTTCCTCTCTGCTGATCAAAGCCTGGCCGATTCCCTCGCCGCTTAAGATCTCATCAGCCAGTTCCCGTTTTCTTTCCTGAAGAGCCCGGATTCGTTCTTCTATGGTGTCTTTCATAAAGAGGCGGTAGACACTGACAACGTTCTGCTGACCGATGCGGTGGGCACGGTCTGTTGCCTGATTCTGCACAGCAAGATTCCACCAGGGATCGTAGTGGATCACAATATCAGCTGCCGTAAGATTCAGGCCTGTTCCTCCTGCTTTCAGAGAAATGCAGAAAACAGAAGTATCATCCTCATTAAATGCATGTACCATCTGCGCCCGTTTTTCCTTGGAAGTCGATCCGGTCAACATATAAAAAGAAACTTTTGCTTTTTTCAGACGGACAGCCAGCACATCCAACATGGTAGTAAACTGGGAAAACAACAGGAGCTTATGTCCGCCATTCACCGCATTCTGAACCAACTCCATGCACATCTCCAGCTTGGAAGAATTCCCTTTGTATCCTTCATATACCAGTCCCGGATAACAGCAGATCTGCCGCAGCCTCGTGATCTCTGCAAGGATCTGCAGTTTAGAAGTGCGAAACTCCGCATCCGACTGCATCCCAAGCATCAGGCGAAGCCGTTCCGTATGGGCCTCATACAGCTCCTTCTGCTCGCTTTCCAACGGGGAAAACATATCTTTTTCCAGCTTATCCGGAAGATCCTTCAGCACATCCCTCTTCAATCTCCGCAGCACAAAAGGACGGATCATTTTCTGCAGACGCTCCATCGCATCGGAATTGCTGTACTGCACAGCCGGAAGTTCGATTTCCTTACGAAATTTTTCGTAAGAATAAAGGAAACCCGGCATCAGAAAATCAAAAATACTCCACAGCTCACTGAGCCTGTTCTCCACCGGTGTACCGGTCAGCGCAAGCCTGAATTCCGACCGGATCTCCTTCACAGCCTTTGCCACCTGAGTTCCGTGATTCTTGATATACTGCGCCTCATCAATGATCTGCACAGCAAAATCCAGGTTCTGATAAGCCTTCAGATCCCGTTTCAGAAGGTCATAGGAGGTGATCAGAACCTCCCGTTCTCCCGCATTTTTGATCAGTGCTTTCCTCTCCTTCACATCACCAGTCACAACGGTAGCCGGAAGTCCCGGCGCAAAACGTTCGATCTCGTTCATCCAGTTAAACACCAGCGAAGCAGGCGTTATCACAAGGGCACGTCTGTTTTCTCCCGGCGCAGATTCCTGAAATTCTGACCAGAGAAATGTGATCACCTGGAGGGTTTTTCCAAGTCCCATATCATCTGCCAGGATCCCTCCAAACTGATTATGCTTCAGAGTTTTGATCCAGTAAAAGCCCTCTTTCTGATAGCCCCGGAGGATTTTTTCCTGCTCCCTGGGAATCTGAAATTTATGTTCTTCCATTGTCTGCATGTTCCGGATCAACGCACGAAAGGCATTGTCCTTCTCTACCTTGATCAGATCGCCGCCCTTCAGCTGACTGTCCAGATACATAGCACGATAGGCCGGAACCTGAGTCTTTCCTTTTTTCAGTTCACGATCACTGATCTGCAGTCCATTTTTCAGAGCAGAAAGCTCCCTGAGCTGACCATCGGAAACATCCAGAAAGCTGCCATCCTTCAGGCGGAAATATTTTTTCCTGCGATCGTACCTGGAAAGAATATCAAAAAGCTGCGCCTGATCCATCCCCTCCACATCCAGATCCAGGTTCAGAAGTCCGGCTGACAGAGAAACGCCAAGACGGATGTTTGGCAGCTTTGTCACCCTCATCTGTTTGATGGACTGGGAAATATAGACAGCTGCAACTTTCTGCATGGCGGGGATCCCTTCAGTAAGAAGCTGGTAGAGCTTTTCTTCGGAATCTTTCACACTGTCGGGTTTCCCTGAACCTTCCCTGCACAAAGATTCCAGTTCCTCGGCACGACAATCCAATGCCAGCTCCATCCGCTGGTCATCATATCCGTTAAAATATTTTGACAGCAGCGCAAACACACCAAGCTCTCCCGGAATATCCCTGGTGCGGGCAGACACATCTCGGTCAAAAACCGAAAATTTATCCTTCCCGTAAACAGAAAATGCCTTACAGGTGATCCAGTCACGCTCCGGCGCATCCAGATAGATCTCATATGCAGCCTTGTAGCATTCAAGACCTGTTTCTTCCGGGAAATCCCTGGGATCACAGTGAAAAAATTTTTTCAGGGAAGGAAGCAGCTCACGCACAAACGCAGGCACATCCGGTTCATCAATAAATCCTCGGCCTGCAGGAAGCCGCTCCAGACAGGTAACAAATTCCTCCACTGCTCCAAGCTCCTGCCTGGAAACCAGATATACCTTCGCATTATCAAAATACATATGATACCGTATGCCTGTCACACTGTATACCGGCGCGATCTCAAGAGATAACCCCTGATCCTTCTTCCGGATCGTCAGCGTCCTGTCCGGAATTTCTCTGACAGAATGCCATGTTGTCTCCGGATCATTGTTCATTTTAAACTTGAAACTTTTTTCGCCAAGTATAAGAAGCAGATCCTCAAGTTCTTTTCTGTCAACGGTAAGATCCCTCACCTTTTCCACAGCTATATTCTTCAGCTGTTCATATCTGGACATGTAAGTGCCGTGATGATTCTCGACCCATTCCCGGATAAAGGCCAGCACGCTTCTGGATCCTTCTGAAAAGGCTTCATCTGAATGGATAAATTCCAGATTTTTTCCATAAGAAACCTTCTCATTATGATCCAGATTCCACACAAAGGCCAACACATCCTTGAGGATATATTTTTTCTCACAGCCAACGCGGAATTCCACGGTAAAACAATTTCTCACAGAATTAAATTTCAGGCAGGTTTCCAGCTCCACCCTGCCAAAATACGGATCCCCGGAAAACGGAAGCATACGGCTGTATAGCTGGCGATTAAGGAGGCTTTTCAGCTCAACGGTGGTTTTCGTTGCAGGCTGCCCTGGTCCGGATAAAGCAGCCGGAAATGCTGTTCCGCTGAATAACTCTGCCTGCTTCTGTTCCTCATCCTGCTGTCTGCGGATTTCCACACGCTCATAGGCCTTACGGTCTCCATATTCCAGAAGCACTGCCACGCAATGCTTACAGATCTCGGAATAGCTGCGAAAAGCCGGGCAGTCACAGTATGCTTCTTTTATGCGGTCCGCTTCTGTATCATACTGAAAGCCTGTATTGTATACATTACGCCCACTTCCCTTCACTGCTGCAGATATTTTATCCACAGCTCCTTCCGACTTAATATCCAGCGACTGGATCCTCTTTCCGGTACGATAAATATCAAGACCTCTCTGATATGCCGTTGTATTACAAAGTGCCCGGATGGCTGTTCGTTTAAGCATGTATCTTTCCCTTCTTTTCTTATCGCGTTTCTTCCATTATAAAAGGAGACCTGCACTGTGACAAGTCTCCTTATAGTCCTCATTGATATCTCATTCCTGATCTGCCTATAGCATTTCCATAAAATCCCGCATCAGGTTCAGCTGCTCTGAAATGAATTGCTGCATCAGACGTTCCCGTCATACGTTGGTACAGATAACTTTCTCAGCAGGCTTTCCTTCTTGCTTCATCCTCTTTCCGCTCTTCTCCGACTTCTGTCATCAGATACGGATCAAGAACCTCTTCCAGCTCTTTCTCAGTCATGATCCCTTGTTCCAGAACAAGTTCCCGGACAGACTTGCCAGTTTTTACTGCAGTTTTTGCGATGGTTGCAGACGCCTTGTAGCCAATATGCGGGCAGAGAGCCGTTGCGATTCCTGCACTGCTTTCCATCAGGTCTTTGCAATGTTTGCGGTTTGCGGTGATTCCTGTGATGCAGTTTACGCTCAATGTATCCACTGCTTTTTCCAGAGTCGTAATGGATTCAAAAAGATTACAAAATACAACCGGCTCAAAAGCATTTAACTCCAGCTGTCCGGCTTCTGCCGCCATGGTAATGGTGGTATCATGTCCTACGATGTGGAAAGCGACCTGGCTTACTACCTCCGGAATGACCGGATTTACCTTACCTGGCATGATGGAAGACCCATTCTGCTTTGCTGGAAGATTGATCTCCCCAAATCCGGTTTTCGGGCCGGAAGACATCAGTCGAAGATCGTTGCACATCTTGGAAAGATCCACCGCACAGGTTTTTACTACACCGGATACGGCAACAAAGCCGTCCAGATTTTCTGTTGCGTCAAAAAGGTCCTCGGCCTGTTTCAGCGGATAACCTGTAAGCTTTTCCAGATTTGGCACGATCTTATAAAAATAAGAATCGGAAACGTTGATAGCAGTTCCCACTGCAGTTCCTCCAAGGTTTACGGTGTACATTTCCCTGTGAGCCTTTTCGATACGTTTCCTGTCTCTGGAAACCATAGACGCATAACCGTGGAACACCTGACCAAGACGGATCGGAACTGCATCCTGAAGCTGTGTACGTCCCATAGTGATCACATCATCGAACTCCTCTGCCTTTTTTGCAAGCTCCTTCTCAAGTCTTACCAGTGCTTTTTCCAGAGGTGCAAGAAGATCCAGAACGGTAAGCTTACCGGCCGTCGGAATCACATCATTGGTGGACTGTGCCATGTTTACGTGATCATTTGGATGGACCATTTTATAGCTTCCCTTCGGACATCCGAGGATCTCACCGGCTCTGTTTGCGATCACCTCATTCATATTCATATTTGCGCTGGTTCCGGCACCACCCTGAATGGCATCTACGATAAATTCCTCAGCCAATTTTCCTGCGATCACTTCATCACAGGCTCTGACAATGGCGTCTGCCTTATCCTCCGGAAGAAGCCCTGCATTATTATTAGTGATAGCTGCTGCTTTTTTAATCTGTGCCAGGTTCCTGATAAATACCGGATGAAGCTTTGTACCTGTAATAGGAAAATTCTGTTTTGCCCTTAAAGCCTGAACTCCGTAATAAGCCTCTGCAGGCACTTCCATAGTTCCGATCGAATCTGCTTCCAGTCTTGTTTCTGTTGTCATTTTGTCATCCCTCTTCTTTCTTCTGATCCTGTGCACATCTGATTTGCTCCGCCCTCTGATCTCATTTTTTCAGTCCGACGGATATTCACTGTTTACAAATCATTTTGTTATTTTCATTTTTATCAGCAGCTGTTTTCTGATGCCTAAGAAACTAACACTTTCTTTGTGGCTTGTAAATACTTTTAAGGGAAAACCATGATTATCCGTGTTTTTCAATAGTTTATATTAATCTTTTTAAGAGTTTCTTTTATTTTTCTTATTTTTATTAAGTCATTTCTTGTGTTGTGATAACACACGCAGTATAATCAATACAGAAATACCTATTTTCAATCCACTTCCCTACGCAGCTCTGTACCAGTTACAAATAACATTTTTCATCGAAAGGATACATTCTACATGGAACACAAACTCGACAACATCGACCGAAAGATCATCGAAATGCTTCAGAAAAACGCCCGCACCCCGGTAAAGGAAATCGCAAAGGAAGTCTTTCTCTCATCCCCCGCTGTTTCCGCCAGGATCGAACACCTCGAAAAAAACGGGCTGATCACAGGCTACCATGCCCAGATCAACCCGGTATTTCTCGGTTATCATATAAAAGCATTCATCAACCTGGAAGTAGAACCCAACCAAAAAAAAGACTTCTATCCCTTCATCCAGTCCATCCCAAACGTCATCGAATGCAACTGCGTCACCGGCGATTACTCCATGCTCATCGAAGTAGCCTTCCGCTCCACCATGGAACTGGACCACTTCATCAACGAACTCCAGCAGTTCGGCCGCACCAAAACACAGATCGTATTCTCCACCAGCGTAGAACACAGAGATCTGCCGGTGGAGTAACCCCCACCGGCATTTTTTATAAACCATATCACATTGCTCTACCAGCCGACAGCGAAGCGCCTCAGACAACCGGAAACTCAGCCTTTCCTCCCAGGCATCCAGCGCAGCGCTGATGCCTCATCGCATTCCCGGCAGACCACTCAACCCAACATTTACACCCAAACTCCCGAGCAGCCACCCTCCCCTGCCGCCTTGAAAAACCAGCCCGTGAGGCGTGTGCTGCCTGTCGCCGGACTCTGCAGGAGGGGAGCTGATTCTTGGCTGGCGGAAATCTGCGTTGTTTTACAAAAGTCCGCTGTCTGAGCGGCTATAAGACGCGAGTTCGGACTTTTGGAAAACGGTTTTAGCAGAATTCCGGCAGCCTAGAAGCCAGCCCCCGACGAAGCCCCGGCGACAGGCAGCACACGCCTCACGGGCGTCCGTATTTCAACAAAAAAAGAACAGCAATGAACCTCAAATCCACCACTGCTCTCCATTCATTTCCTAAATCACTTTCCCATCAAAGCAACAATCTTCTCCTTCAGCTCCCGCGCATTCTTCTTCGGATCCTCCGCCTTCATGATCGCAGAAACAACCGCCATACCACTCATACCGGCACCCTCAAGCACATCCATATTCCCGGCATTCAATCCCCCGATCGCAACCGCCGGAATCGGAACCGCCTCACAGATATCCTTCAACGTAGAAACCTTGGTAAGGATCGTCACCACCTTAGTAGTAGTAGGATAAATCGCCCCCACACCAAGATAATCCGCACCATCCTCATAAGCCTTCACAGCAGCCTCCACCGTCTTGGCAGTAGCCCCCACGATCTTATCCGGTCCCATCAGCTTCCTTGCCACAGCAACCGGAATATCAGAAGCTCCAACATGCACACCAGCCGCATCACAGGCCAGCGCCACATCCACACGATCATCAATGATCAGCGGCACATTATAACGATCTGTGATCTCCTTCACCTTAAAAGCCTTATCCAGATACTCCCGTCCACCCTTATTCTTCTCGCGAAGCTGGACCAGAGTCACACCACCCTTACAAGCCTCCTCAACCGTACGGAGCAAAGACTCCTCCGTATGATAAGAACTATCCGTCACCAGATACAACGTTACATCCAAATCTTTTCTATCCATCCTAATCCCCTCTTTTTCAGTACATTTCAATCTTCAACAGATCCAGCAGCTGTCGATCCGAAAGCCCATAGATCTCATCCAGCAGATTTACCTGAAAGCTTCCCGGACCGCGGGAAATCTTCTCCGCTTCCTCGCCGGCGATACCCATAAGTGCAGTACCAAGCACTGCCGCAGCCAGATAATTCCCGGATCTCCCATTTAATTCCATCTCAACGCCAGACCAGACACCTGCCTCTATACTATCCGTCATCTCTTTCGCAATATTATCTTCGCACCCCGGCAAAAACGCCGCAGTCAGTGCACCGACCATACAGCCGGTTCCTGTGATCCCGGACAGCGCCGCACTGCCATTTTGTACCAGAACAACCCGTTCACCATCCGTAACAAAATCCTGTTTCCCGGTAGCCAGCACGATTGCCTGATTATTTCTGGAAAAAGCCTTAAGCACTTCACTGACTCCATCGATATTTTCCTCAGTCAGAGCATCCTCGACACCCGCATCGATTCCGATCGCATGAGACGGCAGCCCGGAAACAGCCAGAAGCTCTGACATATTTCCCTTCAGCACTGCCGGATGACCGATCCTTAAAAGCTCCCGTGCCAGATCCAGCCTGAGATCACTGCAGGCAACCCCTACCAGGTCCAGAAGAACCGGAATCTTATTTTCCATCGCTGTTCTCATAGAACGCTTCATTGACTCGATCCTGGCATCGGTAATATTCCCGAGATTCAGCATCAGCGCACCAGCCGATGCCGTAATATCTGTCACCTCTGCTGGATGCTCCGCCATGATCGGCCTTGCACCTACTGCAAGGACCACGTTGGCACAGTCATGGATCGAGATCGGATTGGTGATGCAATGGATCAGCGGCTTTTCTTCTTTAATTCGCTTTCGCAGTTGTAAAATTCTTTGTCTCATATGTTTTTGAACCCAAAGCTGCCTGGAATTTCACCAGAAGACCTGCTTTACTCAGAGCCTTCAGGAAAATATAGGCAACACATCCTCCCATTGTGGTTGCTGCAAGGAACATCGGCGTATAATAAAATGCTGTCAGTCCGCCTCTTCCCATCAGGAATGCCATCACCGGATAAGAAACCATGGATCCGATGATACCTGTTCCAAAGATCTCACCGATCACCGCACAGATGATCTTGCCTTTGGAAAGTCTGTAGAACACACCTGAAAGGAATGCGCCAAATACTGCACCGGTCAGTGCAAGTGGCGGGATTCCCATGAACATCATACGGATCACGCCGATCATGGTCGCACAGAGAAGGGAATACCACGGTCCCATCAGAACCGAGCATACGATATTGACAAGATGCGCCGTGGGGCACATTCCCTCAATCCTCAGGATCGGTGAAATAACGACACCGATCGCAACCATCATTGCCAGCATTACCATACGAAGCGTGTGCATCCTTTGTTTTTCCATAGTGTTTTTCCTCCCTGAAATATCAGGCAGAGCCCTGTCAGATCCGGGCAAAAGCTTCCCGTCTGCTGCAGTCTGCCCTTAGATTTTGGCGGTCGAAGTTCCCTTACTTCCTCTCACTCCGAAAACACGGATTCCCATCGCTTACATGATCCTTCCGGAAAAATCCTCCGGAATATCACTCTCCTGCCAGACATTAAGGCGCTCCCCTTCCTGCCCGCTCGCCGCAGAAGCTCCACATGCAGTCTCTGTCACTTTCACATCCCCACATTGTCAGACCATTCCAGTTCCATTCCTGCATCCGAAAAGAGCGCATCCCATGGCAAATTCCACGGAGACACGCTCTCAGATCACAATCCCTCCGTTGGCATTACCCAAATCAGGTACGGTCGAAGATCTATCTTCCTCTCAGCCTGTCACACAAGCTCCCGCTGGCTCTTTTCTTTTCTGTTTTTCAATATAGCACACACCTATCCCATTGTCAAACCTCCACTGCTTATTGCTCTTTGCACTCCCGCCGGAGACGTTACTGTTCACTCCGTTCTCAGCAACACGCTTCGCGATGCACAGAATTTATGCTAATCGCATAAATTCGCGCGGTATGTCTCGGGTTTTCTGTGACCTTCGCTCACAAAAAACACCTCGCGGAATATTACCAGTGAACAGTAACCCGGAAACTTTCCTAATTCAGTTAAACAATTATTTCGACATAAAAAACTCCCTGCTTTACTACTTTTCATAGTAAAACAGGAAGTATATAAATCTTATTTTGAGATCTCGTCGATCAGACGCAGCTCCTCAGCTGTAAACGGTGCACAGTGGATCGCTTTCACATTATCAAGGATCTGCTGCGGCTTGGAAGCTCCGATCAGAACACTGGTAACTTCCTTATGCTGAAGCAGCCAGCCAAGCGCCATATCAGCCAGCTTCTCTCCACGCTGGGCTGCCAGATCGTTCAGTCTCCGGATCTGATCCAGACGCTCCGGCGTCAGCACACTTTCCTTAAGGAATCTTCCATCTTTGCGGATACGGCTGTCCTCCGGGATCCCGTTCAGGTAACGGTCTGTCAGCTGTCCCTGAGCAAGAGGACTGAAGGTGATCAGACCTTTTTTCAAAATGCCGGTGGTTCTCTTGAGACCGTTTTCTTCCACAGTTCTGTCAAAAATGGAATACCGGTTCTGGTTGATCACAAAGGGACATTTCAGATCCTTCAGGATCGCTGCCGCCTGGCTTAAGGTTTTTCCATCATAATTAGAAAGTCCCACATAAAGGGCCTTGCCCTGCTGAACCGCTGTTGCCAGCGCCCCCATAGTCTCCTCAAGCGGAGTCTCCGGGTCCATTCTGTGATGGTAAAAAATATCCACATATTCCAGACCCATGCGCTTCAGGCTCTGGTCAAGGCTCGCCAGAAGATACTTGCGGCTGCCCCAGTTTCCATAAGGGCCCTCCCACATATCATAGCCTGCCTTTGTTGTGATGATCAGCTCATCACGGTATGGCATCAGTTCTTCTTTCAGGATCTTGCCGAAATTCCGTTCCGCACTTCCATAGGCAGGTCCGTAATTATTGGCAAGGTCAAACTGTGTGATACCATTGTCAAAAGCTGTAAAGCACAGCTGCTTCATGTTTTCATAATCAGAAGTATCTCCGAAATTATGCCATAATCCAAGAGACACCTTCGGAAGCATCAGACCGCTTTTACCGCAGCGGTTATACTCCATGGTTTCGTATCGTTCCTTTGCAGGTGTGTACATAAAAACCTCCCATAATGTAGCATGATTTACATTTTCTGTAACTGCTTTTACTATACTTCACCGACCTTTATTTCGCAAGACGGATCATATTCCAGCTGTGTTTTGCAAAAACTGCTTCCAGTTTTCCGCCGTCCAACTTTGAGCACTCTGCACTGGCTTTTACAGGAACTACATTCTCCGTCTGAGCCTCTGTATTGGCTGCCTGAAGATCGTCATTATTGAGTACAATATGCTCTACGATCTTATATCCCTCAAACTGTCTTAAGTCACAGGAAACTTCCATATCCTCATCCAGACTCTTATTCACTGCAAAGATCGTCAGCGTATCCTTTTCTTCATCCCAGACACACACAGAATCCAGATATGGAGCTTCTCCATAAGTCTTGCTTTCATATATGGGTGTGAGAACCTGTGTATTAAGGACGGTTCCTCTTCCAAACATACTTGTCAGCATATACGGATAAAAGATCGTCTGACGCCATGCGCCTGTATCGGATGTCATGATCGGCGCAATAACATTTACCAGCTGTGCCATGCAGGCGATCTTTACGCGATCTGCATGACGGAGAAGTGTGATCAACATACTTCCCACAAGAAGTGCATCCTCAAAGTTATAAACATCCTCCAGCTGATGGGGCGCCTGTACCCATTTTTCCAGTTTTTTATCCTGTTCATTGCTGTGGTACCATACGTTCCATTCGTCGAAGGAAAGATTGATCTGTTTTTTTCCATGCTTCTTTGCTTTTACAGCATCGCAGATGGAAACCACTCCTGAGATAAAATCATCCATGCCCTTGGAGCTTGCCAGAAAATCGGCAGTGTCTCCCGATGCATTTCCATAGTACTGATGCAGGGAAAGATAATCCACCTGATCGTAAGCCTCGTCAAGAACCGTATACTCCCAGGAGCCAAAGGTAGGCATTTCCAGACTGGAGCTTCCGCATGCAACAGTCCCAACCTCCGGATCCATAAATTTCATCAGGCGGGCAGTCTCTGCTGCAACTCTTCCGTACTCTGCCGCAGTTTTATGTCCCATCTGCCACGGACCGTCCATCTCGTTTCCGAGACACCATAATTTGATATCATGCGGCTGTTCATAGCCGTGAGCCTTACGGAGATCACTGTAATAGGTACCACCCTTAAAGTTACAGTATTCCAGAAGATTTTTCGCATCCTCCGGTCCTCTTGTTCCCAGGTTTACTGCCATCATCACATCGCTGCCGGCTTTTCTGGACCAGTCCACAAACTCATTGAGTCCAAACTGGTTTGTCTCGATGACCCCCCAGGCCAGCTCCGGTCTGGACGGACGCTGAGCTTTCGGCCCGACGCTGTCCTCCCAACGGAATCCGGATACAAAATTTCCGCCCGGATAACGAACGATCGGTACCTGAAGCTCCCTTACCAGCTCCAGAGTATCCTTCCGAAATCCCTGCTCATCAGAAAGAGGGCTGCCTTCCTGATAAATCCCCTCATAAACCGCACGTCCGAGATGTTCTATAAAGGAACCATAGATCCTTTTGTCTGTTTTTCCGGTGAGGAAATATTTGTCCACGATGATCTGCGCTTTTTTCATTGTAAAAATCCTCCTGTAAATTATTATTTTCTGCTGCTACCGCATTTAGCTCTGTTTCCGATTCCGCCGTATACCGGCTCTTACGCCTCTGTTCGCTCATACACTCTCAGCGGAAATCAACCGTTTCTATGTTTCATTTTACCATCCTGTTCTATCCATACCAGTGATTATCTTCCGAAACAGTTGACTTTTTTTCCGGTAAGATTTATCGTAAAGACAGTCTTACCAGACGGACGTCCCTCTGTCACTTTACTTTATACTTCCAGACAGAAAGTTCTTTATAATGCCACAGTCGGATTGTCTGATCTACGTAATGAAAGGAGCGCAGCATTTTCATGGATTTCACCTTAAATTTCTGCGAATACAACCGTTCCAACTCCGATTACGACAGGATTTTCCGGCCGGAGGGAAGCGGAGATTTTCTTTTTCTTTTATTTAAAACACCAATGAAGGTTTATCTGGGCGATCAGCTTACTGTCACCCGGGATAATGCCTGCATCTTTTATATTCCGGGAAATCCCCAGCATTATCAGGCTGTGCGAAAATTTCGGAACAGTTATGTCCATTTTTCCTGCGGAGAAAACCTGGCAAAACGGTTCGGACTTCCCTGCAACGAAATTTTTTACCCCAGTGACTGCCAGGAGATCGATCACTGTATCCAGAAGCTGCAGCATGAATATCTGAACAGAGAAGTTTTTTCCCGGGACTACGAGTATGCCCTGCTCTGCCAGCTGATGATCACAGCCTCACGGGAACTCCGCAGTACAGATACAGGCAAGTCTGCAGACTCGGAGCTCTGCAGCCTATTCCAAAAAATCCGTCTGGAAATGCTTACAAATTACGAAAAGCCATGGACAACAGAAAAGCTCTGCGCCATGGCTAATCTCGAAAAAAGTCAGTTTTATTCCTGTTACCGGAATTTTTTTGACAGCACCCCTCATGCTGACTTGAATCTGCTCCGTCTGGAAAAAGCAAAAAATCTGCTCACCAACGAAGCTCTGCCTGTTCAACAGGTGGCTCTGCTGTGCGGATTTTCAAATCTCTCACACTTCAGCCGGTACTTCCGAAAGAACTGTGGCTGTTCGCCCAGTGAGTGGGCACGCCGCCCCTGACCAAAAGGATATTCACACTCTGCATTTACTGCGCAGGCAACTTGTCTGATCTGATCACCGTGCCGCATTACACTTCTCATAAGCAAACAGTGCCGCACCAAGCGCACCACAAAGCTGTGCCTCATCACAGATATAAAGCTTCGCCCCCAGCTTCTCCTCCAATGCCTGGATGATACCTTTATTTCTGGCAACACCACCGGTCATCATGTATTCCCCCGGATTCTTTTTGCCAAGGCGGGCTGCAAGAGCTCCTACCTTGGAAGCAACAGATACATTCAGACCATGGATGATATCTGCCACGTCCTTATTCTGGGCAACCAGGGAAACTACCTCGGACTCTGCAAATACAGTACACATGCTTGAGATCACTACGTTCTCTTTCCACTCCAGGCCACGGGTACTCATCTCCTCCAGGGAAAGTCCAAGAGTACGGGCCATCATTTCCAGGAATCGTCCGGTTCCTGCTGCACATTTATCGTTCATCAGGAAATTTTTTACCGCACCGTTCTCGTCAATGCTGATCGCCTTGATATCCTGACCGCCGATGTCGATAACTGTACGCACATTCGGATTCAGATAATGAGCGCCCTTCGCGTGACAGGTAATCTCTGTGATACTGTCATCACCACTGTCAATATAGGCACGTCCATATCCGGTAGTAACGATACGCACGATATCTTCTTTCCTGATCCCTGCTTTTTCCACGGCCATCTCCAGGCTCTTCTCTGCACTCATCATAGCGCCGCCGCCTGTGGGAATGATCATGGTCGATTTAATTTTTCCGTCTTTATCCAGGATCACAACATCCGTACTTGTGGAACCGCTGTCGATCCCTGCCACATAATAAACTCCTGATTCCATTTTTTTCCTTATCTCCTCACTGATTCCTTTTGATGGGTCCATATCCTCAGAGCCTTCCAGGGTCTCCGCAAAAGCCTGCACTCTGGTAAGGAGCTGTCCTGCACTCTGGCTTGTAAAATCTGTCTCGATCTTCAGAAGCGGAACCTTGATATCACGCTTGATGCTTGCATACTCAAATCCGTAATAGTCGCAGAATTTAATAGTATGATAAATGATCCCCTTCAGGTTCGGATCCAGATACAGCCGGTTTCTTCGGGTGCTATTGTTCATACGAAAGCAGGGCATCTGTGAAAGAAGTGCATCCGCATAAGCCAGGAACATGGCATCGTCTTCCATTTTTTCCAGCTCCTCACGGATCACTGCAAGACGTCTTCCACCTGTACAGGTCAGGTTTTCCACATCCATGCGGATATTATCCCGGATCATTTTTTCCAGGATGCCGCTGACACGGACACCCAGAACACCGATATACGGCTGGTTATCCACAGGCTCATGGGAAAAAGCATTCAGAAATCCACTTCTGTCGAAGGTTTTCCCCGAAAATTTCTCATAAGCTTTCTTCAGACGGTGGATGCCCTGGGCAAGCTTCACCTTTTCACAGTCGTTATCCTCATGAGGCATGTCCAGCATGTACAGAAATTTACATTTACCGGTACTTTCCACAATGTCGTACACACGGCGCATGGAATCACAGCAGTTAACAAGAACAAGCTGCTCTACCTTTCCCTCCAGCACTGCCTGGATCACAGATTTTCCAAAGCCACAGAGATTAGCATGAGCGATCTGGTCCGAAAGCTCAAAATTCTCCGGCATTTCCTCAAGAACCGCACATTCCTCGCCAAAGCCCTTAAACAGCTCCAGCGGTGTATATTTACAGACGTAATGTATCATGACCGTTTTTCCTCCTTACCTTCTGACAGCATTTCCAGATATGCCTGAAGTCGTGTGGATACCTGGCCGTCACTGGAATTGGCCGGGTTACAGCCGTCACCGTCCAGGACCATGGTTGGAAGTCCTGCATTTTCCAGAGAATTTTTGATCAGGCTGGAAGCTCCGATGGTTCCCTTGCAGCCCCAATGCGCAAAAAGGATCCCGCCGTCTGCCTCTGTAAGGTTCGCCAGCTCCTGGGCACGCCGGATCCTCTGCTTCACACTTCCGTTGTAAATGCAGTTGACCATTTTTTCCGCAAGGGCCTCATAAGGATCCGAGGCCTGCATCCGCTGAAAACCGTCTGCAACAAAATCACAGGCACGGATATGCACGTTCTGGCTGTAATTAAATACATCCTTTACCGGCTCCTGCAAAAACGGCATCATATGCATCCACAAAATATGAAGACCTTCCCCCTTTGGTGCCTTCTTCACATCCTCAAGAAGCATTTTTGTGTATTTCAGGGATTCCTCTGAACCTGCCAGAAGATGGCACATAAAGATCGCATACAGCTCGTTTGTCAGGGAAGTCACCGGATCGTGATCTTTTCTGAGGGCAAGCTGGCTGCTGTAATAGGAGGCCGCTTCATTGCTGTTGGCAACTGCACGCTGTACCGACTGCTCGGAGATTTTTTTCCCGCCTACATCCTCCAGGAATTTCTTCAGCTCACGGAGCTGATCTGCAACATAGCTGATGGAATCCTGATTTTTTTCATAGGGTACGTCAATATAAAAGCCCGGGATCTGATATTTCTGTTTCAGATAAGGAAACGTCATCATGTTTCCATCGCAGGCAAGGTTTGTGTAGATGGTACATTTGGGCTTCGGTACCAATCCTGTCATGGACGCTCCCAGAAAAACTCTGTGATAGGAGCACATGGTTTCCGGAAAGCCCTCTGATTCCGTCTGTGCCAGAAATGCCTGCTCACATCTGGTTCCGGCGATGAAGCAGGACATTGCCTCCACGGAATACGGAGTGATCCCTGCTGCTGTCAGAAGCTCTCCCGGTACAAAAATGCTCACCAGAGCGGTATCGTCCGGTTTTGCAAGGGCTTTGATAATATTCTGCATGACTACACGGGCTACATACTGTCCCGAAGCCGGAAGCTTCCTGTCAGGAAAAAGCTGCAGACGTTTTTCCTGAAGCCGGTATCCAGTGAGAAGAAGTTTTCGTGCTTTTTCCGGATCCCTGATGGATCTCTCTCCCACCATATCCCCGAATTTCTTTATAATATCCAATCTGTCACATCCTCCGTCAAATCAAAAAATCTATTATAAGTCTGTCAGACGCTTACCCGAAATTTTGTCTCAGACAAAATCCTGTAGCATTATCATCGTCTGGATGGTATAAAGGTTCCACCTGTCAGACCAATATTTTTATTATAAAGATATTTTTTTCAAATGTAAACACGCCAATTTTTACAAATTTGAAGCCTTTTGCACATATCAAAACATCAAAATGCAGATTTTCCACAAAACTCGCATTCCTTTTCGTGGAAAACCCGCATTTGTCTTATCACATTATCTTCTGCTCTGTTTTTTCCGTTACTCTGTATCACATCTGATGACGTACCACCTTATATTCATCTCCGGAACGATAATACGGACATTCCTTGTAATCACTGCTCACAAAACGATAATATTCATCCTCATCCAGATTGACATCACAGTAATATTCGTCACACTCTTCATCATATGTATAGTTTGCACAGTATTCGCAGCTGGTTCCCTTCATATTTATTTCTCCTCTCTTTGCAGGAAAGTATTTCTCCCTGCTGTTCTCCTGATTATATAATAAAAAAAGGAAGAATTCCATTACTGAAATCCTCCCTCTTTTTTATATATCAGAACATTCCGTTCACAGTCTTATATTTGTAAAGCATCTCCGCATGATTCTGCTCTTCCACCTGGATATCTGCCAGAAGCTTCCGCACACCACTGTCTTCAAAAGCAAAAACATCCGAGTTGTATTCTCCGGAAATCAGCTTTTCTGTTCCGATACAGTCTGTTGCAAGAAAAGCATCGTGTTCCTTATCCTCTGAGGACATCACCGATGTGTAAGCAGCCTTGGGCTGGTAATCACGGCCGTCACTGTCATTACAGTTTACCTGGGGAACTGTACCGGAAAGCACCTGGCTCAGGGAATCGTAATGCTCCTGCTCTTTTTTCTGAAGAGTCTGAAATAAGCTTTTAAGCTCCGGATCCCTGGCCTGCTGTGCGTATTTTCCGTATTTTTCAATGCAGCTTTTTTCCTGTGTCTGAAGATCCTGGATCACTGTGCGTTCTTTTTCCTTTAATATCATTATGATCATCCTTTCTTTTGATAATAATGATAGTATGGTTTGGAAACGCGATTTTATTCATATTTTACGCAGTCAGGATCTCCATCAGTGCTCCGTAAAGATCCTTGTCCAGCTCCATGGACTGAAGCTCAGATAAAAGAACCGGCAGCTTCTTTCCGGCTGTGATCAGCTGATATAATCTGTCCTTCAGTACAAAACCGATCTCTGCCTGGTTCAGGAAATCAAAGACACGCTCTTTTGTCTGATTGTCTGCCACTTCGACAGCGAGAATGATCTGCACCTCTGCCGCTGTGTCTGCTTCCACTTCCACACAGATTTTCTGAAGCTTCTCTTCATATTTTACAGCAGCCTCAGTCTCTGCTCCGTTAACCAGAACCTTCACAGTATCTGTTCCTGTTTTCGCAAAATTACAGAACTCCACGGTATAAGCTCTCTTTGCCGGGATCAGCTCTGTTTTTCCCTGTGCGGGATGAATGGTAAACACTCCCTGATCCTTTTCCTTATAATCCATTTCCGTAAATACACAGGCACCATTTTCATAAGCACAGGTTTCGTTGTCATCCTCATACAATCTGAAGCTTCCGTCAGCACCCGGAAATACCCGGATATTCAGGCTTTCCGGATTCTTTTCCGCCTCTGTTCCACGGATCTCATCGGTCATCACCAGAATACCGCCTGCTTTTGCAAGAACCGGGATACTATCCAGAGTACGGTACATATCCACCATTCGTCCACCCTCATAGCGCAGACCTGTTTGACACTCCCCACAGCTAAAGCAGGGGGATTCTTGCTTCTCCCACTACTGCATTGGCAAACACCTTACGGTACTGCAATGTCTTACACAGTGTCCACAAGCTATATTTATACTGTTC
>NZ_QJHD01000023.1:0-74424 GCF_003184505.1 Blautia sp. BCRC 81119
AGATATCCCATTCTTAGTGAAGTAAACCCCCTTGAAGACGACGAGGTAGATAGGGCAGAGGTGGAAGTGTGGTAACACATGGAGCTGACTGTTACTAATCGGGTGAGGGCTTGACCAACAAGCCGAGGAAGCGGACAGGATGTAACAGAAATGGGGCGGAACAAGCTTGCTTGTGGAGAACCATTTATGGTACAGACTGAACATTTGCGAAGCAAATGACATCGAACGACGGAGTCGTGAGATGACCACCGCTGGAGTATCGGTACGCAGGTTAGAATTGATTCAAAGAGTTTGATTAACGATCAACAGGCATGTATGTAGTTTTTAAGGTACAAACCTTAATTAAATATTTAAGTAATCCTCCTTAGCTCAGTCGGTAGAGCATGCGGCTGTTAACCGCAGTGTCGTTGGTTCGAGTCCAACAGGGGGAGTTTTTTTATGCCTGTAAACAAGGAATTGTTTACAGGCACTTTTTATATGTTTGTATAAATATCCGTTATATATATCGTAATATTTGACCGAATCAAGTAATCCCCTATAGAATGTTTTCTGATAACAGACTGGAAACTATTTCGAAATCATGCTAGAATGAAATTGGTTTGGTTAAGAAAGAATAATTTATGAGAAAGAAGCAGAAAAATGGAATTATTTGATATCATAGATGAAAACGGAAATCCCACTGGAAAGATCGTAGAACGGAGTATTGCTCACGCAGAAGGAATCCCTCATCGTACTGCTCATATCTGGATCATCCGTCGGAGGAATGAAAAAACAGAGATCCTTCTTCAGAAAAGATCCAGAAACAAGGACTCCTTTCCTGGAAAATTTGATACTTCATCTGCAGGTCACATACAGGCGGGAGATGAACCAATGGAATCGGCATTACGGGAACTGAAAGAAGAACTGGGAATCCATGCGGAATCAGCTGATCTGCAGTTTGCAGGAAAATTCCCCATATCTTTTGCCAGAGAATTTCATGGAAAAATATTCCGGGATGAAGAAATCGCTTTTGTTTATATCTACGATCACCCGGTAGAGATCAATCATCTTACACTTCAAAAGGAAGAAGTAGAAGAGGTACAGTGGTTTGATCTGGAAGAAACGTATCAGCAATGCAGTCAGCACAGAGATAAATTCTGTGTTCCGCTGGGAGGTCTGCAGCTTGTACGTCAATTTATAAAAAGTAACGGCAATACAATAAAGGAGTGAAAGATCATGAGAAAAGATTTCGGAGCAAAGCCTTACACTTATCCACAGCCGGTATTAATGATCGCTACATATGGTGAGGATGGAAAACCGGATGTTATGAATGCAGCCTGGGGAGGAATCAGCGATGATAAGGAAATTTCCATCTGTGTCAGTGAAAATCATAAAACAACTGAAAACATCCTGAAAAAAGGCGCTTTTACAGTAAGTATGGCAGATGTGGAGCATATGACAGCCTGCGACTATGTAGGAATTGTTTCCGGAAACAAAGAGCCGGATAAATTTGTAAAAGCCGGATTTACAGCAGAAAAATCTGAAAAAGTAGATGCACCTATTATCAAAGAGCTTCCAATCTGTATAGAATGTAAGCTGAAAAGCTATGACAAAGACACCTGCCGGCTGATCGGTGAGATCGTAAATGTCAGCGTGGATGAGAGCGTTCTGGATGAAAATGGAAACGTAGATGTTGCAAAAGCAGCACCGATCACTTTTGATCCGTTCAACAATGCATATATCCGTCTTGGCGAAAAAGTCGGCGATGCTTTTAAAGCCGGAACGGCACTGAAATAAATAATATCTACTGAAATACAGAAAGTCTCTTTCACAGGTACAGATAAAAAATTATCTTCTGGAAGAGACTTTCTATTTGTTATAAATATTCTTTAATTCAGAACTCCCAATTCTTTAAAGGCCTGAAAAATCCCGTCCTGATCATTACTCTTTGTTACAAAAGAGAAATGTTTTTGCAGCTCAGAAGGTGCATTTCCCATCAAAACTCCACATCCTACTGCCTCCAGCATTTCCAGATCATTATAATTATCTCCGAATGCAATAGTACTGGTAAGAGGGATTTTTCGAAGATCACAAAGATATTTTACAGCTTCCGCTTTGTTTATGCCGCCAGCCATGATCTCCAGAAGAGAATCGGAAGATCTTGCAATAGATAATTCCGGAAAATATTTGCGAAGAAGTGTTTCTGACGGTGACATATATTCAGAATCGCACATACACAGGATTTTATCTACCATAAGCGTATCTGAGAGAGACTGAAGGGATCCCTCTATAGAGGTAGTTTCCACAACCGTTTCTTCATGGATCACATGAGGGTCTGTCCGGTCTTTTACGATCCAGTCTTCTGAGGTAAAAACATTCCAGGTCACGTGAGGACATTTTTTTTCGATCACATCAATGATTTTGGAAGCGTCAGAAATGCTTATTCCTTTTTCGTAAAGGATATTTTGATCTTCATCCAGGATTAGTGCACCACTGAATGCAATGGTACAACAATGGAAATCATTTTTTTTAATAATAGGACGGATGCCGGAAGGGCTTCGTGCTGAAGAAATAGTAAATAGAACGCCCTGATCTGTCAAAGTATGAATGGCGGAACTAGTCAGCGGAGATACCACATGTTCTGAGGTTAGTAAAGTGCCGTCAATATCGCTGAAAACAGCCTGTGGCTTAAATGAAGATAATGGTTTCATATTCGAGATCCTTTCTGTAAAAGATGAGTATAGGTGTTTCTGTATATAAAATAGCACATAAATAACAAAATAAAAATATATCCAGATTTCATTATGACAAAGCTTTTTTTGGAGCCAGTGCAGTAGATGCCTCTTTTGGAGCATCGGCCACTAGAGAGATCGAAGCAGCTGTGAAACGCTGCGTGTATGCCAATGCAGAGGAAAGCTATCTTCTGGCGGACCATACCAAGTTTGGCAAAAAAAATCTCATAAAATATAATGATGTCAGTGAGTACCAGTTGATCTTTACCGACGAAGAATTGGAAACGGAGCAGAAAAATAAAGTGATCCGACAGGGTGGAAGATTTTGTGAATAGCAAAAATACAGAAATCTGTTGACAGAAGATAAATCTGCAGATTATATATAAATATAACAGATTCACGAAAAAACCTCGGATTATTCAGAAAATTCATGCTTGTAGGTGAATATAGGATATGATAACATAAAAAATATCATTTTTGTAAAAACGCAAAAAAGGAGGTGCTGACATGCGCTCAATGAGAAAAAATGCATATAGGAGAGCTATATCTTCCTAATGATGATGAGATCATCCAGGATCAGATCAAAAAGCTGGATCGACTTTATGATTTCAATATGACACGTCCCACACAGTTGGATAAAAGAAATGCTGAAAGAGATACTACACTATGATATAAGAGTGGAAGGAATGTCCGGCTTTTGAAAAATCAAAAAGAAGCAGGTTGATAGGAACAGGAATGGATGAGGACCTGTCTGATGCTGAAAGAAAAGAGGATAAATTATGGGAATGAATGAAACACCGTCAGCAGACCGTGTACATATCGGTTTTTTTGGCAGAAGAAATGCAGGAAAATCCAGTATCGTAAATAAGGTGACAGGCCAGGAGCTGGCTGTGGTATCCGATGTAAAGGGAACTACTACAGATCCGGTAAGTAAGGCCATGGAACTACTCCCTATGGGCCCGGTGGTGATCATAGATACACCAGGTATTGATGATGAAGGACATCTTGGAGAACTTCGCGTCCGCAAGGCGAAACAGGTGCTGAACAGAGTGGATGTAGCAGTTCTTGTAGTAGATGCCACTGTGGGAAAAACCAGTGTGGATGAAGAATTGATCCATATTTTTAAAGAGAAGGAGATTCCATATCTGGTTGTTTATAACAAGGCAGATCTGCTGAAAACAAAAGATGGGAACCGGCTTTCTTCAGATAATAACTTAAACCGGAATACCCATGGTGCGGTCAAAGAGAGCAATGTCAGCCAGAAACAGGATCATGAAAACCAGAACACAGAGCAATCTATTTATGCCAGCGCCGCCACCGGTCAGAATATCTACGAATTGAAAGAAAAGATCGCTTCTCTGGCAGTAACGGATGAACTGAAATTGCGTCTGGTAGGGGATCTCCTTGAACCATCAGATTTTGCGATTCTTGTAGTTCCCATAGATAAAGCTGCACCAAAAGGGCGTCTGATCCTTCCGCAGCAGCAGACGATCCGTGATGTGCTGGAAGCCGGAGCAGCAGCCATCGTGATCAAAGAGGATGAGCTTTCCAATACACTGGAAACCCTGGGGAAAAAACCAAAGCTTGTGATCACAGACAGCCAGGTCTTTGCCAGAGTCAGTGAAGAAACTCCAGAAGACATCTGGCTTACTTCATTCTCTATTCTGTTTGCCAGATTTAAAGGAAATCTAAAGACAGCGGCAGCTGGGGCAGCAGCACTGGACCGGCTGAAAGACGGTGACAAGATCCTGATCTCAGAGGGATGTACCCACCACAGGCAGTGTGATGATATCGGAACAGTCAAGCTTCCACGCTGGATCCGTAATTATACGGGGAAAGAGCTGGAATTTGAGTATTCCTCCGGAAGAGATTTCCCGGAGGATGTGACGAAGTACAGTCTGATCGTGCATTGTGGCGGATGTATGCTTAATGAGAGAGAAATGCGTTACCGTCAGAAATGTGCATTGGATCAGGAGATTCCTATCACCAATTACGGAATTGCCATTGCCTACATGCAGGGAATCCTGAAACGTTGTGTGGAAATGTTCCCGGATGTGAGGAAAGAACTGGAACAGTAATTTTTTTCAGGTGTTTACATTTTTTCCGAAAAATGATATAGTAGCGATTGTTCATTTTATAAATTTGCAAAAGGTGACGATAAGGAGTTGCAGATACAATGATCGATCAGACACTTTCACAGGCCCTGCAGAAAGAAATTCCAATACTTACAGCTCAGATCCGAAGTCTCTATGCAGAATTCGATAAAAAATTTCATCTTAACGGAGCAAAGATCCCTATAACTTTTGGCATGGAGCCGGATCTGCTGGGATCTTATACAAGAGGCAGCTGCCACGAAAAAGAGCATTTCCATTTTTCTCTGCTGTTTATTGGCTATGCGGTAAAAAATCCTCTGAAAAAAGAAGACCGACTGGATCTTTACAAACATGAATATGCCCACTATATGCAGTATAATTTTCACATTCCCTCAGAGTATCAGTGGCAGCACGGAACCCACGGAAGCGCCTGGAAATACTGCTGTTCCCTGACTGGTGCGGCACCAACGCCATATTATAAGGCAGGGGAAGCTCTGATGAAACACAACTATGAGAAAAAACTCCGAAGCCCGATCCATGACCGTACTGTAACGGTGCGGGATACTTACAGAAGAGAGCAGCAGCACAGGAATACTCAGAACAGTATTGTACGCTATGAGATCGGAGAGGATGTCAGTCATCCGAAATTCGGAACCGGAAATATTGAGCATGTAGAGCAGCTTCCGGGTTCTGTAAGGCTTCACATCCGTTTTGGAGAAGAACTGAAAGTGATCGATCAGAAATGGCTTCTTCGGACAAAATATAAAAAGAGCTGAATATAGTTTTATAAAAATAGACATCATCCTGGATATCAAAATAGATATCATATGGAGATGTTTATTTTTTTTATATCATTGATACAGTATAAAAAAATTCTCCGGTACAGAAAATCTGTGTTCCGGAGAATTTTAAGTCAGGCGGATATTTGCGATCCGCATTTAGCCAGTTGCCTGATTCGGTTAAAATCAGCTTATATTACTCAGAAACCTTCACAAACTGGCTGTTATAAAGCTTCTGATAGAATCCGCCTTTTGCCATAAGCTCTTCATGGCCTCCCTGCTCGATGATGCTTCCGTCTTTCATGACAAGAATCTCATCTGCATTGCGGATGGTAGAAAGACGGTGTGCAACGATAAAGCTTGTTCGCCCCTGCATCATCCGGTCAAATGCCTCCTGGATCAGCATTTCTGTTCGGGTATCAATACTGGAGGTTGCCTCGTCAAGGATCAGCATTGGCGGCAGACACAGCATGACACGGGTGATGCAGAGAAGCTGCTTTTGTCCTTGACTTAAGCTGTCTTCATAAAGAATGGTATCCAGGCCATTTGGAAGACGGCGGATAAATTCCCAGCTGTGGGACATTTTAGCTGCCTGGATCACGTCCTCATCAGAAGAATCCGGCTTTCCGATACAGATGTTGTCACGGACAGTTCCATGCTTGATCCAGGTATCCTGGAGAACCATGCCATAGCTTCCGCGGAGGGCATGTCTGGAAACATCGGTGATGGGGGTTCCGTCCACGGAAATACTTCCACCGGTGACGTCATAGAACCGCATCAGCAAGTTGATAAAAGTTGTCTTGCCACAACCGGTAGGGCCTACGATGGCAATACGTCTGCCTGGTTCTGTATGAAGATTAAAGTTTTTAATGAGAGGTTTGTCCGCTTCGTAGCGGAAGGAAACATTCTGGATATCCACTGCACCTTTTACATCGACAAGAGTTCCGGACGGATCCGGGCTTTCTGGCTCTTCCTCCAGAAGATCAAAGATCCTGGTAGCGCATGCCAGAGCGTTCTGAAGCTCTGTGATCACGGAGCTGATATCGTTGAAGGGCTTCATATACTGGTTTGCATAAGCCAGCAGTACGGAAAGTCCACCGACAGTCAGATGACCGCCCGGGATCAGAAAGGCACCTGCAAGAGCTACACCTGCGTAAATGATGTTGTTGACACATCGTGTGGACGGGTTGGTGAGGCTGCTGTAAAAAACAGCCTTCTGGCTGGCATCACGGAGTTCTTCATTGATCGCAGCAAAACGTTCGGAAGAACGATTTTCGTAACCAAAGGCCTGAACCACTTTCTGATTTCCGATCATTTCCTCGATCAGTGCAGTCTGACGTCCACGGGCATCACTCTGCGCACGGAACATCTGGAAGGAATGGGAGGAGATGAATTTCGCCACAAAAAAGCTTACAGGTGTCAGGACAATGATCATCAGAGTGATCCACACATTTTTGGAGAACATGAAGAGCAGGGTTCCGATGATGGTGATGACACCGGAAAACAGCTGTGTAAATCCAAGGAGCATACCATCGGAAAGAATATCCGTATCTGCGATGACACGGCTGATGATATCACCGGTGCTGTGTCCGTCCAGGTAGGACAGAGGAAGCTTCTGGATATGGCGGATGGATCTTGCACGGATATCCTGTACTGTGCGGTAGGTCATACGGTTGTTGATGACACTCATGATCCAGGTGGCAATGCCGGAAAATACGATCATGACAAGAATACGGGAAAGATAGAATCCCATTCTTGTAAAATTAACTTCGTGGGCAGCAACGACCTCATCAATGGCATAACCAAAAAGTACGGGGACATACAGCTGCAAAATTACAGTGACTGCTGCCAGGATCACACTTAATACGAGAAGAAAACGGTATTTTCCAATGAAACGTAGTACCTTGAAAAAGGTTGCCATGCTGTTTTTGTTTTTGGCGGTTGTATCTGTTTTACTCATGACAGGACCTCCTTTCCAGTCGCTTTTTCATATTTGGTACGCTCTTCCGGGAACTGTGAGAAAAAGATCTCACGGTAGGTTTTACAAGTAGAGATCAGCTCCTGATGGGTTCCTTTTCCGGCAAGCTGACCGTCATCCAGTACCAGGATCAGATCGGCCTGGCGGATGCTGGCGGCTCTCTGGGATACCAGGAAGGTGGTGGTGTTTCCACCAAGCTGGTGAAGGGATTTCCGAAGTGCCGCATCTGTGGCAAAGTCAAGAGCACTGGCACTGTCATCCAGGATCAGGATCTCTGGTTTTTTCACAAGGGCGCGGGCAATGGTAAGTCTCTGACGCTGGCCACCGGAAAGATTCCGGCCGTTCTGTTCCAGACGGAAATCCAGCTGACCGTCCTTTTTCTCTACGATTTCACGAGCCTGAGCGGTGGTAAGTGCTTCCCACATTTCTTCGTCCGTGGCATCTTCCCGTCCCCAGCTTAAGTTATCGCGGATGGTTCCCTGGAAAAGTGCTGCTTTTTGAGGAACTACGCCGATTTTTTCCCTGAGTTCCTGCCTGGAATAGGTCTGTATATTCTGACCATCGAGGGTAATGACTCCGGAGGTTGCGTCGTAGAAACGGGCGATCAGATCCACAAGAGTGGATTTACCGCTTCCGGTACCGCCGATGATTCCGATCGTAGAGCCTTTTTTTGCGGAAAAAGTGATATCAGAAAGGCTAGGTGCGCCAGTTCCTGCATAGGAGAAACTCACATGGTCAAAGGCAACTGCATAGTCACTGTTTTCCGCAGTCGGTAAGGAAGCTTTGTCCGGGTAAGTCATGGTGGAATCGACTTTCAGGATTCCGGCAACGCGATCCGCACAGGCCATGGATTTGTTCAGGGTGATGATCAGGGACGCAAGCTTGATCAGTTCTACGATCATCTGTGCCATATAGTTGTAAAGAGCAACTATTTCACCCTGCTGCATGTTTCCGAGGTTTACCTGTACACCTGCAGTCCGGATCAGGATTACTGTTGCGATATTGATCAGTACATAAGTTGCAGGATTTAAAAGTGCAGAGATTTTTCCGACAAATTCGTTCAGTCTGGTAAGTGCAAGATTGCTTTCGTCAAACTCCGCAACGGCATCAGCTTCACGGCAAAATGCACGGATCACACGGACACCGGTCAGGTTTTCTCTGGTAAGACGGGTGACGGAATCCAGACGTCCCTGTACTTTTTTGAAAAGCGGGATACTTAAAAACATGATCACAAAGACAACCAGGAACAGTACCGGAATGGCAACTGCGAAGATCAGTGCACAGCGCACATTGATGGTAAAAGCCATTACCATAGAGCCTAGAACAATAAACGGGCTTCGAAGAAGAAGACGGAGTCCCATGTTTACTCCGTTCTGTACCTGATTGACATCGTCTGTAAGACGGGTGATCAGCGTGTCAGTGCCAAGGGTGTCCAGCTCCGTATAGGAAAGCTTCTGGATATGGTCAAATACAGCCTGACGCACTTCTGTGGCAAAGCCTACGCTGGCTTTTGCAGCAAAAAACTGTGCAGTAATGCTGACTGCAAGTCCTGCAGCAGCCATCAGTATCAGGATAAAAAACTTCTGAACGATATAGCCGTGGTCATTATTTGCAATTCCCACATCGATGATCTGGGCGATGACGACAGGCACCAGCAGATCAAATACAACTTCCAGAAACTTGAAAAAAGGAGCCAGAACGCTTTCTTTTTTGTAGTTTTGAAGATATTTTGCAAGTGTTCGCATTTCTTTTTCTTCCTCCGTTTCCTTATTTTTCTATAATAAACCTCTGTTATTATACTCCTATGGAGATAATACGTATAATATTGTTTTTAATGTATGATAATATAATTTTGCTATTGCCTGGGACGGAAATCTGTGGGATGATAGAAGTATGGTTTTTCGGATAATTGCGTGGGAAAGATATTCATAGTATTTACAAAGTATTGCAGATATAGTATTTCTTAACCGAATTAAGAAAGTACTCTGTGGGACAGCGAAAAGCAATAAGCAGTAGATGGGTTTTGCCTGTGTTATATATCAGATAAAGAAAGAAGGATTTATATATGGAAATCAGACAGCTGGAATATTTTCATGAGATCGCAGCAACAGGAAGCATCAATGAAGCCGCAAGGAGACTGAACATGTCCCAGCCGCCGCTGAGCTATCAGATCAAGCAGCTGGAAGCAGAGCTGAAGGTGAAGCTTTTTGAGCGGACCAGGGCAGGCGTGACACTGACAGAAGCCGGAAAGCTTCTTTATGACAGGACAGAGAACATTTTGAGCTACGTTCGTTCCACAGAACTGGAAGTATCCAAAGCAGGGAAAAAACAGGTTTTACGTATCGGGATCACGCCAACCACAGTGACCACCATTATGCCTTATATTTCCAGATTTTCCAGGGAAAATTGTGATGTAAACTTTGAGGTAAGGGATGCGATCACCTTTACACTTCTGAATTATCTGATGGATGGGATCATTGATGTTTCGGTAGTGCGTACACCTATCAAGCTGGAAGGTTTAAATTATCTGGAACTGGATGAGGAACCCATGATCGCGGTCCTTCCTCCGGAGATCCCGGAAAATGAGACAAAAAAAGAGGGCATCAGCCTTAAAGAGCTGACCGGACGCCCTCTCATTATTTACCGGCGGTACGAAGAATTTCTGATGAAAGCTTTTGGAGAAAAAAATCTTCAGCCGGATATTTTCTGTGTCTGCGATGATCCCAGAGACGCCATGCTCTGGGTGCAGGAAGGTCTTGCAACCGCCGTTTTTCCAAGATCCATGGAAGATCTCTGTACAGATCTTCCGATCCGGATCATTGAAGAAGAGAAGCTGAAGACCAGGATCCTTCTTGCCTGGAAAAAGGATCGCAGGCCTTCTGCCGTGATGCAGGATTTTATCAATATCTGTGAGAAATATGCAGGAAACCCTGCAATCTGATCATGGACCTGGAAAGGGGATGTACGCAGAAATCAGTCTTTGAGATGCTCTTCCTTCCAGTGCTTCCATTTCTGAACAGCTTCCGGATTCTGCTTTTCCAGCCGTTCTTCCAGCTTTTTCCGGCGCTGTTCCAGCCGTTCTAGGACTTCCGGATGCTCGGCAAGGATTTTTTCTTTCAGCTTGCCACGGCGCTTTTCCAGAAGATGAAGGATCAGTTTCCGGTCGGAAGTTAATTCCTCAGGCAGCTCATCCATATGTAATTCAATTCTTCGAAGCAGTTCATCCTCATCCAGAACACCCAGCCCATGCCAGTTATCCAGAAGCTCTTCCAGACCTTCTTCGGAGAGACGTTGGATATCCGGGATCTGATGCAGCTGTTCAATAATGTGATGGACAGATTCTTCGATCTCTTTTACTGCATCATCACCAAAAGCCCAGGCGAACTCTTCCAGGGTATTTTCTTCCTCTGCCGGAAGAAAAGCGATACTGCGGCGCAGAAGCTTTGTCTCGTCTTCCTTTGGAACATCCAGTTCATAAGGGGCTTCGATCCCTGCGTCATGCAGAGCAGCAAGAATGGTACGGCGGACCATACCGTCCTTGATCATATGACCGATGCCGAACTGACGCAGCTGGTCATTGATCTGGGTGGAATGCTCTGTGAGGTAAAAACGGATCCCACGTTTTTTCAGGCTTGCGGAGATGGCATCCAGACGGTCTGCTGCTGTGACATCAATGCTGTTGATAGCACTGGCATCTACGATCACTACCCTGGTGTCTTTTCGGATGCTGTTCTCAATATCTTCCTGAAAAATCTTTATATTTGCAAAAAACAGGTTTTCACTGAAACGGTAGATCACAACGCCCTTAATAGGGTAGGCGAAACGGTTTTTGGACAGATCAAAATAAGCATCTCTTCCAGGGATCATACCACGGAAGGAGCGCGGCGGGTTGGTGGCCTTCAGGATCACAGCTACGAAAGAGAGCAGGATACCAATGATAACCCCATAAATGGTTCCAAGACAGAGCACACTGAAACCGGCAGCCATGAAGATGTAGAATTCTGTACGGCTTACTTTGAAAAGACGTACAGCCAGATGGGTTTCCACCACATCCATCAGAGCAGAGATCACAATGGCTGTCAGTACAGGAACCGGAAGATATCCGATAAAACCGGTGCCGAAAAGAAGGATCAGAGCCATGGTGATCCCGGCAGTGATGGAAACCGCCTGAGATTTTCCACCGTACTGTTCATTGAGGGAGGTGCGGGAGATACTGCCGTTTACCGGGCAGCAGCCTACTGCGGCGGCAGCAATATTTCCGGCGGCACAGGCCAGGATTTCCTGACGGTCGTTCAGCTTATAATCATTGCGGAACGCAAAGGTATTCTCTGCAAGAAGAGTTTCTGCCATAATGACAACAGCAACCATAAGACCGCGGCCTGCCGCCTGGGTCAGATCAACATTTCCGAAATCCGGGATCACCAGGGAGGGAAGTCCACGTTCTACAGACTGCAGGAGGACTACGCCTTTTTCGTCCACATGAAAAACAACGGTGGAAAGAACACCCAGAGCCATAATAACGATAGCCATGGGGAATTTCGGCGCCAGCTTTTTAAATGTGCGGATCAGCACCAGAGCACCAAGCCCCATGAAGAGGGAAAGCCAGCTGATATTTTTGGCAGCAGCAAAGATATGCTCTGCCAGTTCCAGGAGCTCTCCGGATCCTGCAGGACTTCCCATAAGTTTCGGGATCTGCATCAGGATGATGGTAACTGCGATACCGCTGATAAAACCGCCCATAACAGGTGTGGAGATAAAGTCCACGATCTTATCTGCGTGAAGCAGAAAGAAGATAAACAGCCACAGACCTGCAAAAAGTGCGATGGCAGGAACATAATCCATGGCAGCTTCTGACTCTGCAGCAATGCCAAGAGTAGACAGTGCACCACCTACAATGGCAGCAGGTGCCGCATCAACTCCAAAGATAAACTGTCTTGAAGTGGAAAATAGAGCAAACAAAAGGATCGGCAGAACAGAACCGTACAGTCCGTATACCGCCGGGATCCCGGAAATCTGGGCATATCCCATGGAGATAGGGATGGAAACAGCTGCTATGATGATGCCGGAGAAAATATCTTTGGGAAGGTATTCCTTCCGATATCCTCGCAGCGTGGAAAACAGGGAAAGCTTCATATAGTCACATCCTTTTCTGAAAAATATTTTCTATTATATACCAAAGAGAGCCTGCAGGAAAGAAGCAAAGCAAAGGTTCCGGGTGAAAAATCGTGGACAAAGAATAACTGCCATATTATAATAAATGCGAAATTGCAGTAACCGTAAGAGAATACAGGCTGCAAAGCTGAGAAATCATCAATCATCAGGAAAGGTTAAGATATAAATGAAAAAAGCGATCATAGCAATGAGCGGCGGTGTAGACAGCTCCGTGGCAGCTCTTTTGACAAAGGAATCCGGTGACGAGTGCATCGGCGCTACCATGAAACTTTACAACAACGAAGATATCGGTGTCCACAGGGAAAAGACCTGCTGTTCCCTGGACGATGTTGAGGATGCCAGAAGCGTAGCCTATCAGATGGATATGCCTTACTACGTGTTTAATTTTACCGCAGATTTCCATACAGAGGTTATGGACAGGTTTGTAGATGCCTACGAAAACGGCTGCACCCCTAATCCATGTATCGACTGTAACCGATATCTGAAATTTGATAAAATGTTTCACCGCATGCAGGAGATCGGCTACGATTATATTGTAACCGGACATTATGCAAGAGTGGAGTACGATGAGAAACGGGACCGCTACCTTCTGAAAAAAGCAGCGGACGATACAAAGGATCAGTCATACGTTCTCTATATGCTGACCCAGGAACAGCTGGCACATGTAAAGCTTCCGCTTGGAGGTCTCCGGAAGGACCAGGTTCGTGTCATTGCCGAAAAACATGGCTTTATCAATGCCAGAAAGCATGACAGTCAGGATATCTGCTTTGTGCCGGACGGCGACTATGCGAAATTTATTGAGAAGTACACAGGCAAAAAAACACCGGAGGGTGATTTTGTAGATAAAGAGGGAAACTATATCGGACGCCATAAGGGGATCATCCATTACACGATCGGCCAGCGCCGCGGCCTTGGCATTCCGGCGGCCAGCCGTCTTTATGTCTGTGAGATCTCTCCGAAGACCAATACGGTAGTTCTCGGGGACAACGCAGATCTTTTCAGTAGTGAACTGGAGGCAGACAGTGTAAATCTGATCTCTGTGGACTGCTTAGCTGAGCCGAAAAGAGTGACTGCCAAGATCCGTTACCGTCACAAAGAGCAGCCTGCCACTGCATGGCAGACACCGGATGGCATCCTTCATGTGAAATTTGATGAACCGCAGAGAGCTATCACAAAAGGTCAGGCTGTGGTGATGTATGACGGAGATGAGGTTGTAGGCGGTGGCGTTATAAATAAAATCTATAGCCAGTCATAAATAAAGGTGAGAACCTAAATAGATAAACCCCATTGACATACTAGGAAAAGGGTGATATGATTGCATCATCAAAAAACGGAGCACACAAAACAAGGTGAGCAACGTGATGATTAGGAGGAAATCATGAAGGTTTTACAGAAGTCAACAAGGGTGTTTATCGAAGAAAAGCGAATGTGTTGTTGTCGCTGATAAGCAGATGATTATAAGATAAGCAATTACTATTTTACCGAATATAAGAATAAAAGAAAAGAGGACAAACACATGAGCAAAATTACAAGAGATCAGAGAAAATTCAAATTTGAGACATTACAGCTTCACGTAGGACAGGAACAGCCGGATCCGGTTACAGATGCAAGAGCAGTACCAATCTACCAGACATCTTCCTATGTATTCCGCAACTGCGATCATGCAGCAGCACGTTTCGGACTTGCAGATGCCGGTAACATTTACGGACGTCTTACAAACCCGACAGAGGACGTATTTGAGAAGAGGATCGCAGCACTTGAGGGTGGCTCCGCAGCACTTGCAGTAGCATCCGGTGCAGCAGCTATCACATACACGATCGAGAACCTTGCACAGCAGGGAGATCACATTGTAGCAGCCAAAAATATTTACGGCGGTACAACAAACCTTCTGGAGCATACGCTTCCGGCATACGGAATCACAACAACATTTGTTGATGTATTCAATCTCGAGGAAGTGGAGAATGCGATCCGGGAGAACACAAAAGCTGTTTATATTGAGACTCTTGGAAATCCAAATTCTGATGTTGTAGATATTGAGGCTCTTGCAAAAATCGCTCACAAACATAAAATTCCGCTTGTTGTAGATAATACATTTGCAACACCATACCTCGTAAGACCAATTGAGTACGGCGCAGATATCGTTGTTCATTCCGCAACAAAATTCATCGGTGGCCACGGAACTACTATCGGTGGTGTGATCGTAGAGAGTGGTAAGTTCGACTGGGAGGCATCCGGCAAATTTGCATCTCTTACAGAGCCAAACCCAAGCTATCATGGCGTAAGCTTCACAAAAGCATGCGGACCGGCTGCATTTGTTACAAAGATCCGTGCGATCCTTCTTCGTGACACAGGAGCAACAATTTCTCCGGTGAGCTCCTTTATTTTCCTTCAGGGACTTGAGACACTGTCTCTCCGTGTAGAGCGTCATGTTGAGAACGCACTGAAGGTTGTACAGTATCTGAATGATCATCCGCAGGTAGAGAAGGTTCATCATCCGTCTGTATCCACAGATCCAAGCCAGCAGGAGCTTTATAAGAAATATTTCCCTAACGGCGGCGGTTCCATCTTTACATTCGAGATCAAGGGAGATGCACAGAAGGCAAAAGATTTCATTGATAACCTTGAGCTGTTCTCACTTCTTGCAAACGTTGCAGATGTGAAATCCCTTGTTATCCATCCGGCTACTACAACACACAGCCAGTGCACAGAGGAAGAGCTTCTTGATCAGGGAATCAAGCCAAATACGATCCGTCTTTCCATCGGAACTGAGAATATCGATGATATCATCCAGGATCTTGATGAGGCATTCAAGGCTGTCCAGTAAATAAGACAATTAAATAAGAAGAACACTTTCTGAAATCAATAGCACAGAAAAATCTGCTCCGGAACATATGAGAACATAGTCCCGGGGCAGATTTTTTGTGTGCTTATCTGGAGAATTCAAAAGTGGGAAGATCCGTGTCGATGGCACTGAGGATGCATGGATCATGTGCGATTTTTTTCAGGCGGATTCCGATGCCACAAGTTCTTCTAATGTTCCGAAGGTATATCCCATCTCTTCCCATTTTGTCAGTAGCTCATCCAGAATGGAAGCATTGGTGGAAGAGGTGCTATGCAGCAGCACGATGGCACCCGGATGGATCCGTCCCAGAAGCTTTTCAAAAGCTTCTTTTTTCGAAGGCTGCTTATCCTGATACCAGTCCACATAAGCCAGACTCCAGAAAAAGGTGTGGTATCCCATCTCTTTTGCCATCTCTAAATTTTCCACGCTGTAAATGCCCTGGGGCGGGCGATAAAATTTTGTCATTTCTTTTCCGGTGGTTTCCTTATAAAGAACCTCCACATCTTCAAGCTGCTTTTGAAAGGCTTCCTTTGTGGAGATGCCGGACATATCCGGGTGTGTCATGGTGTGGTTGCCTATGGTATGGCCTGCATCTACGATCTCACGGATCAGTTCCGGTTTTTCACGGATCAGAGTCCCCACAACAAAAAATGTGGCATGTACCTGATGCTTATGTAAGGCATTCAGAATGGCAGGCATATTTCCATTGTCATAGCCTGCGTCAAAGGTAAGATAGATTTTTTTCTCATCGCTATCGGCTGCATACCAGGCATTGTATTTTTTTAATTCTTCCATAGAAGCATTTCCTGTGGGCCGTTTGCCTTCTTCCTGAAAACCGAGCCCCCAGTTTTCATTTTGGAATGTCATAGAAGCAGAAGAGGTCTGGCTGTTTTTGGTAGAATTCGGATCGGATCGTGGGTCGGAAGTAAAATGAGAATAGATCTTTCCTACAAGACTGCCAAGAGCAAAAGCCATGACAAAGAAAAAAATAAGACGGTAGATGTGTTTTTGTTTCATGGGAACCTCAGAGAAAATGGAGTTATTAATATGTTTATGAACACGAAGCAGAAGATATGAAAGCAGAAGATCATGAGATCATGTCTGTGAGACAGAGGTCAAAATAAGCAAAAAATAAGAGTCATCAGCGATTGATTTCTTCTGCCGATGACTCTTTTAATTTTCATTATCCAATGGAATATACCTCTCATTTCTTAGATTTAAAACTTATACGGAATTAAAATTTACGTTCTCGGTGGTCCGTACCTCCTTGTTTTAATTATAATGGAAAATCGTTAAATCTTCTGGTGGACTGTACCTCTCTTTCTTAGATTATGGGAAGTAAGTTATGTTTTCGGTGGGTTCACGCTCCTTTTTGATTTAGTTTTTTGTTTTCCGTTTGTTTTATTTGATGGTTAAACTATAACAGATAAAATGGAAAATGTCAACACTAAATTTTAAAAATAATAAAAATATATTTAAAAAGAAAAATAATAAAAATAAAACAACAAAAAAATCAGATAATATCGAAACCAGATAAAAGGTATAGACCAAAACCTTTTCGGACAAGATACCTTTATGAACATAAGAAGAGAATCACAAAGTGCAGGAGATCATAAACAGTATTATTATTTTCAAGGAGGGAAAAACTTATGCTACGTTATCTGCCTGTTCGAAAAGTTCATGCAAGACAGGTCCTTGATTCCAGGGGGAATCCTACAGTGGAAGCGGAAGTGACGGTAGGTGAAGGAATTGTGGGGATTAATGGATACACAGGAAGAGCCATGGTGCCGTCCGGAGCATCCACAGGTAAATTTGAGGCTGTGGAGCTACGGGACGGAAACCGGGAGGAATATCTGGGACAGAGTGTGAAAAAAGCAGTGGAAAATATCAATACACGTCTGGCAGATGCCATTATCGGAGAGAATGCCCTGAACCAGGCATGGATCGATCATCTTTTGATCGAAACCGACGGAACGGAGAACAAAAGCAGTGCAGGAGCCAATGCCACGCTGGCAGTATCTCTGGCAGCAGCCCGCGCAGCAGCCGGGGCCCTTCGGCTTCCTCTTTATCAGTATCTGGGCGGCTGCCATACCATGCAGCTTCCGGTACCGATGATGAATATTTTAAACGGGGGAAAGCATGCGGACAATACGGTAGATCTTCAGGAGTTTATGATCATGCCAACAGGAGCTTGCTGTCTGGAAAAGGGTATCCGTATGTGTGCGGAAGTCTACCAGCACTTAAAGCTTCTTCTCCGGGAAAAAGGACTCTCCACAGCGGTTGGAGATGAAGGCGGCTTTGCTCCGGATCTTTCAGATTCGGAGGAAGTGCTTACCCTGATCGTTCATGCCATAGAAAAAGCAGGATATAAGCCAGGAGAAGAGATCACCATTGCCATTGATGCAGCCTCCAGCGAGCTTTATGATGAGGAAAAGGGCGTATACTTTTTCCCTGGGGAGAGCCGCATGAAAGGAGAAAAGATCTACCGGGATGCCGGTGAGATGACAGAGTATTATGAAAAACTGGTGGAAAAATTTCCCATTGTTTCCATTGAAGATGGTCTCTGGGAGGACGACTGGGAAGGCTGGAAATATCTGACGGAACACCTGGGAAAAAAGATCCAGCTGGTAGGCGACGATCTGTTTGTCACCAATATCAAACGGCTGCACTGTGGCATCGGACTTGATGTTGCCAATGCTATCCTTATTAAAGTAAACCAGATTGGAACTCTCACGGAAACTCTGGATGCGGTGGAGATGGCTCAGCATGCCGGGTATCGTGCAGTGATCTCTCACAGGTCCGGGGAAACAGAGGATTCCTTTATCGCAGATCTTGCAGTTGCCTGTGGGGCGGGACAGATCAAAACAGGCGCACCCTGCCGTTCGGACCGGAACGCCAAGTATAACCAGCTTCTGCGGATCCACGAACAGCTCGGAGCTCTTGGAAGATATAAAGATCCTTTTGCAAAAAAATCTCAGAAAAAGCCCTGCATAAAATAAACGGAAAATGGTTGAAATCCCGGTTTAGCTATGGTAAAATAACCTCTAGTTGATTAGGAGGTGTAACCGCGTGAACATTTTGAAGATTATTCTGACTGTAATTTATGCAATAGATTGTATCGCTCTGACTGTTGTCGTACTGATGCAGGAGGGCAAGCAGCAGGGTCTTGGCTCTATCGCCGGAGTAGCTGATACTTACTGGGGTAAGAATAAGGGCCGTTCCATGGAAGGTGGTCTTGTAAGAGGTACCATTATCATGGGAGTTATTTTCTTTGTACTGTCAATCGTACTGAACATTATCTGATCTGCCAGGGGCAGAACAGAAGTTGGTAACACTCTTGCTGCGTTAGCATGCAGAAGAAACTCGGATGGGGACTTCTTTTGTTAATCAGCAGGAGTGTTTTTGCGTTGATACAGGGGCACGGGTGAGCCTTCCTCCGGAATGATAACAGGCTAAAAATGAAATATAAATATGAAACAGGAGAAAATGTGAAAAAATCGAAAAATTTTGAAAAAAGAAAAAAGTTTATAATGGAGCTTCTGGGAGATCCGCTGTATAAGCCCATGCGCCTGCGTGAGATCGCATCTCTTCTTCAGCTGGATAAGAGTGAGAAAAAAGAGCTTTTTGACGTGCTGGACGAGCTTTGCGCCCAGGGCAAGGCTGAAGTAGATAATAAAGGAAGATACAGCAAGGTTTCCGGCAAGCGCAGAGACAGACGAAAGAATAAAGAAGCTCTGAAGGCAGAAAAGCCGGAGCGTGGCCGTAAGGGAAGAGAACGCAGAGAGAAGAATCATGAGGAATATCGTTTCTCCGAGAAGGACGGAACCCTCATGGAGGGAACTTTTATTGGCCATTACAAGGGCTTTGGCTTTGTGGAAGTGGAGGGTCAGGAACAGGATATTTTTATTCCGGAAAATGACACGGGAAGCGCCATGCATCAGGATAAGGTGCAGATCCTTGTACGGAACGGACATAAAGAGGGAAAACGTCAGGAAGGCGTTGTGCTGAAGATTCTGGAAAGGGGAATGCCTTCAATCGTGGGAACATACCAGAGCAGCCGTGATTATGGCTTTGTGATCAGTGATAACCCCAAATTTTCCAAAGATATCTTTATTTCCAGAAAAAACTCCATGGGAGCAAAGGACGGAGACAAGGTAGTTGCAGAGATCACAGATTACGGCTCCAGAAACCGGAAGCCGGAAGGAAAGATCACGGAGGTGCTGGGAAACTTACGTTCACCTGGAACAGATATCCTTGCTATTGTGAAGAGCTTTAACATACCAAGTGTATTTCCTGACAAAGTACTTCGTCAGGCTGACCGTGTGCCGGATCATGTACAGGAAGCGGATCTGGATGGAAGACTGGATCTCAGAAATCTTGTTACAGTTACCATTGACGGTGAGGATGCAAAGGATCTGGATGATGCCATTTCCCTGACAAAGGAGGATGGAATCTACCATCTGGGTGTGCACATCGCAGACGTGAGCAACTATGTTCAGGGCGGCAGTGCCCTTGACAGAGAGGCACTGAAGCGCGGAACCTCCGTCTATCTTGCAGACCGTGTCATTCCCATGCTCCCGGAGCGGCTTTCCAACGGTATCTGTTCTCTGAACCAGGGACAGGACCGTCTGACCTTAAGCTGTCTGATGGATGTTAATGAAAAAGGAAAGGTGATTTCCCATAAGATTGCAGAAACCGTGATCCGTGTAGATGAGCGTATGTGTTACACAGATGTGAAAAATATTCTGGAGGATACCGACGAGGTGGCGAAGAAACGCTATGAAGCTCTGATCCCCATGTTTTTCCTGATGAAAGAGCTTTCCGGGATCCTGCGCAGCCGTCGTCATACAAGAGGTTCCATTGATTTTGATTTTCCGGAGAGTAAGATCATCCTGAATGCGGCAGGAAGAGCTATTGATGTGCAGCCCTATGAGGCCAATGTGGCAACCAGGATCATTGAGGATTTTATGCTTCTTGCCAATGAAACTGTGGCACAGGAATACTGCACCGGAGATTATCCCTTTGTATACAGAACACATGAAAATCCGGATCCGGAAAAGATTGAAAGTCTTTTGATGCTTCTTCATAATGAAGGAGTCAACATACAGAAATCCGGACAGGAGATCACGCCTGGTGAGATCCAGGAGATCCTGGAAAGTATTGAGGGAATGCCCAATGAGGCACAGATCAGCCGACTGACCTTGCGTACCATGAAACAGGCAAAATATACTACGGAATGCAGCGGACATTTCGGACTTGCAGCGAAGTATTACTGCCACTTTACTTCTCCGATCCGAAGATATCCGGATCTTCAGATCCACAGGATCATCCATGACCGTCTGAGAGGCAGACTGGTAAGGGAAGGACGTACCGAGCATTACAAGGAGATCCTGGATGAAGTGGCGCGTCAGTCCAGTGTGTGCGAACGGCGTGCAGACGAAGCGGAAAGAGAATCCGATAAGCTGAAGAAAGCAGAGTATATGTCCTATCATCTCGGAGAGGAGTATGAGGGGATCATCTCCGGCGTTACAGGATGGGGACTTTATGTGGAGCTTCCGAATACCGTAGAAGGACTGATCCATATCAATACATTACGAGATGACTATTATGTATTTGACCAGGATGCATATGAACTGCGGGGAGACATGACAGGAAAGATCTTCCGTCTTGGGCAGAAGGTCCGTGTCCGTGTGGCAGATGCGGATAAAATGCTGAAAACCGTGGATTTTGTCCTGGCTGAGGAAGACTGAGGGAGCGCGAAATGGCAAAAAAAACAGGAATGAAACTGATCGCAAATAATAAAAAGGCTTTTCATGATTATTTTATCGAGGATACTTATGAGGCCGGGATCGCACTTGCAGGAACCGAGGTGAAATCCTTACGTTCCGGTAAATGCAGCATCAAGGAGGCCTTTGTCCGTGTAGAAAACGGAGAAGTTTATGTATATGGAATGCATATCACTCCTTATGAGAAAGGAAACATTTTTAACAAAGATCCTCTTCGTGTGCGTAAGCTTTTGCTGCATCGTTACGAGATCAATAAGATCGAAGCTAAATTAAAGGAAAAAGGATTGACTTTGGTACCACTGAAGGTTTATTTCAAGGACAGCCTGGTAAAAATAGAGATTGGCATGGCACGTGGTAAAAAGCTTTATGACAAGCGCCAGGATATTGCAAAGAAGGATCAGAGAAGAGAAGCGGAGCGAGACTTTAAAGTAAAAAATCTTTATTGATCGACTGGTTTCAATTGAAAAAGTAAAAGTATGATAAAATGCGGGGAATGAGAAATGACAGAGGTACAGGAAAGACGTAAAAAAACGGTAGAAGCATCGATGACGGAGCAGGTTCATCTGATCATGCAGCAGCATCTGAACGGAGGCGGAAGACTTTTTGGCGGAGCACTGATGCAGTGGCTGGATGAGGTTGCCGGAGTGGTAGCTATGCGTCATGCGGAGACATATCGGGTGGTAACTGCGGCAGTGGACAATCTTCAGTTCAAGCATGCGATCTATGAGGGAGAGATCGTAGTACTTAAGGGATATGTGACTTATGTGGGAAGAACTTCCATGGAGGTCGAGATCGATACGTATGTGGAACAGCCGGATGGCATGCGTCATACTGTAAACCGGGCATTTTTTGTGATGGTGGCTGTAGATGAAGACCAGAAACCGATCCAGGTGCCGGAACTGATCATTACCACAGAAGCGGAAAAAGCCCGGAATGAAGCTGCGAAAATGCGCCGTGATATGCGCAGACAGCGAAGGGAAAACGGGTTCTGACCTCAGCTGTTCCAATTTTTGACATAGTTTAAAATATCTAAAGATTCTGTGAAATTCAGAACGGTCAGGTTGACAAGAAAGTGATACTCTGTAATAATAGAAAAGGAAAACCTGACAGCGAATAGGACCATTTTATATGGAGGAGATATAATGAAAAAACGTTATTTGATTCTTGCCGGAATTCTTGCAGCGAGCATGCTTGCAGCCGGTTGCGGAAAGAAGAACTCTGTGGCACCGGAGCAGAAGGTGGAGGCAACGGCAACCCCGACGGTAACGGAAGCTGCGAAAACGGATGTGGTGGAGATGCAGACCTCTACGGATGAAACAGCAAATATCAAGAACGTAATGGGAACCAAGAGTGAGACCACTACCAGTATTGTATTTACCAATAAGATGAACTCCACGATTTCTGCAATTTATGTCCGTCCTACCAGAGATGATGGCGATGACAGTGATGAGACCTGGGGAAGCGATCTTGTAAATAGTAAATTCACACTGGCTTCCAACGACAAGGCTGTTTATTATATGGAGAAGAGTCAGAAGGACGATAACGGAGATACAGCAACAAGCTTTGATGTAAAGATCACATTTACTGACGAAGAGCAGAATGAATGTTTCTTCCGCCAGCTGCCGCTTCTGACGATCTCACAGCTGAGCCTGTGCATGGATGGTGAGGGTGAAGACGGAATTCCATATGCTACATATCTGGCGAGCGGAAGCACCAAGGAGGTGTCTACCCTGAAGGATGTAAAGGCAAGGCTTGGCATTGAGGATGACAGTGAAAGTGACAGTGACAGTACAGATTCTTCAGACAGTACGGCTGTGACTCCGACTCCGGAGAGTTCTGATGATAATGGAGACAGTACAGACAGCAGTTCGTCCGGCAGTTCGGACTCCACATCCACACCGGATCCAACATCTGCACCAGCTTCCTCTGATTCTTCCGATGCGGATCCTACGGAAGCACCATCCGGCGAGGATGATCCGGCATCTGTAGCAGCAAGATATATCGGTCAGTCCATGTCTGAGCTTGAGAATGCATGTGGCAGCCCAAATGGCAGTGATTATGAGGACGAGCCGGAGTCCGGTAAGACAGGTTATTATTATTATGATACGTTTACGGTATCCACAACTTTTGACAATGACGGCAATGAAGTTGTATCCGGCGTATGGTAAAGGAGAATAAACATATGAAAAGAGTGTTACTGAAATTAAGCGGAGAGGCTCTTGCAGGAGAGCAGAAGAGAGGCTTTGATGAAGCAACTGTTACAGAGGTTGCCAAACAGATCAAGACGATCGTGGATGAAGGACTTCAGGTTGGTATCGTGATCGGAGGTGGAAACTTCTGGAGAGGACGTACCAGCGGAGCCATGGACAGAAGCAAGGCGGATCAGATCGGCATGCTTGCTACTATCATGAACTGTATCTATGTGTCTGACATCTGCAGATATGTGGGACTTAAGACAGAGGTGTTTACCCCGTTTGTATGTGGTGCATTTACCACACTTTATTCCAAGGATGCTGTAGAAGAGAGCTTCGCAGAAGGAAAGGTTGTATTCTTTGCAGGTGGTACCGGCCATCCGTATTTCTCTACAGATACAGCTACTGTACTTCGTGCTGTTGAGATCGGCGCAGATGCCATTCTTCTTGCCAAGGCTGTTGACGGAATCTATGACAGTGATCCGAAGGTAAATCCGGATGCCAAGAAGTATGATGAGATTTCCATCGATGAAGTAGTTGCAAAGAAGCTGGCAGCTATGGATCTTACCGCTTCCATCATGTGTATGGAGCAGAAGATGCCGATGCTGGTATTCGGTCTTGATGAAAAGGATAGCATCGTCAATACCGTACATGGCAAGTTCTCCGGAACAAAGGTAACCGTGTGATCAAAAGGGAATAATAAAAAAAACCATACAGGGAGATATGTGAAATGGATGAGAGAATTCAGGTATACGAAACAAAAATGGGAAAAACACTGAATGCTTTGGAGAGTGAGCTGACAACCATCAGAGCCGGCCGTGCAAACCCGCATATTCTTGACAAACTTACCGTAGATTATTATGGAGCACCGACTCCGCTCCAGCAGGTTGCAAACATTTCTGTACCGGAGGCACGTATGATCCAGATCCAGCCGTGGGAATCCAGCATGATCAAAGCGATCGAGAAAGCGATCCTTTGCTCTGATCTGGGATTAAACCCGAGCAACGATGGAAAAATGATCCGTCTTGTTTTCCCGGAGCTTACCGAGGAGCGTCGTAAAGAGCTGGTGAAGGACGTTAAGAAAAAAGGCGAGGGTGCCAAGGTTGCAGTAAGAAATATCCGTCGTGATGCCAACGATGCATTTAAGAAACTTGCAAAACAGGATGTTTCTGAGGATGAGATCAAAGAGCTTGAGGATCAGATCCAGAAACTTACAGATAAGTACATCAAGGAAGTTGACAAGGCGATCGAGAACAAGTCTAAAGAGATTCTGACTGTATAATTGTAAGAAATACGAGGATAGAGAGGGCTTCTTTGAAGAAGCTCTCTTTCTGTATGGAGGAGATTTATGAACGTACCAAATCATATCGCGATCATTCTGGACGGAAACGGACGTTGGGCAAAGGAACGAGGAATGCCGAGAACCTACGGACATGTAAAGGGATGCGCCAATCTTGAAAACATTTGTTATGATATCAAAGACCTTGGGGTGAAATATCTTACGGTTTACGCTTTTTCCACAGAAAACTGGAAACGCTCCAGAGAAGAAGTGGAAGCACTGATGAAACTGTTCCGCGGTTATCTTAAGAAATGTATCAAGATTTCCAAGAAAAATAATATGAAGATGAAAGTCATCGGAGATGTTACTGCCTTTGCACCGGATATCCAGCAGAGTGTCCGGGAACTGGAGGAATATTCCAAAGATTTTGACGGTATTTATTTTCAGCTGGCATTAAATTACGGAAGCCGTGATGAGATCCGCCGTGGAATGCAGAAGATGGCACAGGATGTAAAAGACGGAAAAGTTGAGCCGGATGGCATTACAGAAGATACGATTGAGAGCTATCTGGATACTGCAGGTGTACCGGATCCGGATCTTTTGATCCGCACAAGCGGTGAGCAGCGGCTTTCCAATTTCCTGCTTTGGCAGCTTGCCTATTCCGAGTTTTATTTTACACCGGTTGCATGGCCGGATTTCAATAAAGAAGAGCTGATCAAAGCCATCGAGAAATACAATCAGAGAGACAGACGCTACGGTGGCGTCAAGGAGGAGTAGATCATGTTTAAGACAAGACTGATAAGTGGTATCGTCCTTGTCATTATTGCCCTGGCAACTATCATTTCCGGAAGCTGGATCTTATTTTTTACACTTCTGGCTGTTTCACTGATCGGAATGAGAGAGCTTTACAAGGTAATGAAGGTAAGCGATGAGCATGTTACTGTGCTGGAACTTGTAGGATATCTTGGAGCAGTGCTTTATTATATTGCCATGAAAGCTGATTTTGGAAATTACGGAACAATGGCGATCATCATCAGTATGATCCTGATCCTGTTTGTTTATGTATTCGGTTATCCGAAATACCATGCAGAACAGGTGATGGCAGCATTTTTTGGAGTTGTATATGTTGCTGTGATGCTTTCCTTTATCTATCTTACCAGAAGCCTTCCGGACGGAAAATTCCTGGTATGGCTGATATTCCTGTGCTCCTGGGGATGTGACACCTGTGCTTACTGTGTGGGAATGCTTATCGGAAAGCATAAAATGGCGCCGGTTTTAAGCCCGAAGAAATCCATCGAGGGAGCTGTAGGAGGCGTTGCGGGAGCGGCGCTTCTTGGAGTGATTTATGCAGCAGCAACACAGGGAAAAATGGCTGAGTATGCCTTGATCTGCGCAGTTGGAGCTCTGATCTCCATGGTGGGTGATCTGGCTGCATCTGCGATCAAAAGAAACCAGAACATCAAGGACTATGGAAAGCTGATCCCGGGCCATGGAGGAATCCTGGACCGTTTTGACAGTGTGATCATCACAGCCCCTGTTATTTACTATCTTGCAAAAATGATTCTTGGAATTTAGGAGACATTAAAATGAAGAATATTGCAATCTTAGGTTCTACCGGCTCCATCGGGACCCAGACACTGGATGTGGCAAGAAAAAACGAAGACCTTCGTGTTGTTGCAGTCAGTGCAGGCAAAAGTGTGGAGAAGCTGGAAGAGCAGATCCGTGAGTTTCATCCGCTTCTGGCAGCAGTCTGGGATGAAGAAGCAGCCCGGGATCTGAAAACGCGTATTGCGGACACGGATACAAAGGTAGTCAGCGGAATGGAAGGACTTCTGGAGCTTGCGTCCATGCCGGAATCAGAAATTCTTGTCACCGCGATCGTGGGAATGATCGGGATCCGTCCTACCATGGAGGGAATCCGTGCCGGAAAGGACATTGCCCTGGCAAATAAGGAAACCCTTGTCACAGCCGGTCATCTGATCATGCCCATGGCAAAGAAATATGGCGTATCTATCCTTCCGGTGGACAGTGAACACAGCGCTATTTTCCAGGCTATCCACGGAGAAGAAAACAAAGAGATCCACAAGCTTCTGATCACGGCATCCGGTGGTCCCTTCCGCGGACGTACCACAGAAGAGCTGCGAAGGGTCACTGTTGCAGATACTCTGAAGCATCCAAACTGGGTAATGGGACGAAAGATCACCGTAGATTCCGCAACCCTGGTAAACAAAGGGCTGGAAGTTATGGAAGCCAAATGGCTGTTTGACATGGATCTGGATCATATTCAGGTGGTGGTGCAGCCGCAGAGTATCATCCATTCCATGGTGGAGTTTAAGGATGGTGCGATCATGGCACAGCTTGGAACTCCGGATATGAGACTTCCGATCCAGTACGCTCTGTACTATCCGCACAGACGATATCTGGATGGAGACCGCCTTGATTTCACGAAGCTTCATGAGATCACATTTGAGGTTCCGGATATGGAGACATTCCGGGGACTTCCTATGGCGATCCAGGCATCCCGGGAGGGCGGAAGTATGCCGACTGTCTTTAATGCAGCCAATGAGCTTGCAGTAAAGAAATTCCTGGAGGAAAAGATCGGCTTTCTGGATATTTATGAGATTATTGCACAGTCTATGGAAAGACATAAAAAAATCGCACATCCGGATCTGGATGAGATCCTTTCTGTAGAGCAGGATACTTATCAGTGGATCGAAAGCAGGTGGTAAATTGAGATTTGTGATTGCTGTAATTATTTTCAGTGTTGTGATACTGATCCATGAGCTGGGACATTTTCTTCTGGCAAAAAAGAACCATATCGAGGTATTGGAATTTTCTCTTGGTATGGGACCCAGGATCATAAGTACGGTAAAGGGCGGCACACGTTATTCCGTGAAACTGTTTCCTCTTGGAGGTTCCTGCGCCATGGCCGGAGAGGATGCGGAAGATGACAGTCCGGGAACCTTTAATTCGGCTCCTGTGTGGGGCAGGATCGCAGTGGTTGCTGCCGGTCCGATATTTAATTTTCTGCTGGCATTTGTTTTGTCTGTGATCATTGTAGGCTGTATGGGCTATGATCCGGCAACCGTATTAGAAGTAACCCAAAATTCTGCTGCGGAAAAGGCCGGATTGAAAAAGGGCGATGTGATCACGGAATATCAGGGCTACCATATTGATCTGGGGAAAGATCTTTATGTATATTCGTATCTCAACGAACTGAAAGAGGGAGATACCATCCGGCTGAAAGTAAAACGTGATGGAAAGGAACAGGAGATTTCCTATAAACCAGATGTAAATGTGCGGTATCTTCTTGGCTTTAACCGTTCCGATGTAAATTCCATGACAGTGGAATCACTGATCAAGGGAATGCCACTGGAAGAGGCAGGTCTGGAAGCAGGCGATGTGATCACGAAGATCAACGGTGTGGAGGTTCCGGATGGAAATGCATATGAAAAATACATCGAGGAGCATCCGTTATCCAAGAAACCTGTGACGATCACCTATGAGCGTAACGGACTGGAATATGAGGCAGAGATAACACCAAGGGAATACAGAACACCGGTTTCCGGTTTCGGATATAACACATACAGTGAAAAAACTTCCGGCTTTAATGTTCTGAAATATGGTGCTGTGGAAGTGAAATACATGATCCGTACTACGATCTTAAGCCTGAAAGAGCTTGTGACCGGTCACCTTGGAATGAAAGACTTAAGTGGTCCTGTGGGTATTGCGGATGCCATTGGCGACACTTACGAACAGTCCAAGAGTGAGGGAACGCTGATGATCTGGATGAATTTGCTGAATATGGCAGTTCTTCTTTCTGCAAACCTGGGAGTGATGAACCTTCTTCCTCTTCCTGCGCTGGATGGAGGAAGGCTGGTATTTCTGGTGGCAGAAGCGATCCGGAGAAAACCGGTAAACCGTCAGGTAGAAGGCATGATCCATTTTGCAGGGCTGATGCTTTTGATGGCGTTGATGGTTATCGTTATGTATAATGATATTCTGAAGATATTCTGATGAGGATTATGAAGTAAAGATATATAAAAGATGGAATGGTCAGGAAGATGTCCGGATTGTTCCATCTTTTTTTAATGAAACATATGAAACCAAGATGAAACACATGAAACAAGATTGACATTCTATTTGTAACTTTGTACAATCAAAAATGTAGATAGCGATATTAAATCGTGCAAAATACTAAAAGAAATAAGGAATAAATCTCAAATAATAAGAAAAAATCACATAAGGAGATGAGACAATGGCAGGTACAATCAGAAAGGTTGCACAAATGGCACATGTGTCTCCAGCAACTGTTTCAAGATATTTTTCAGGACAGAATGTAGTGAGTGATGAATTATCCAGAAGAATTGAGGAGGCAGCTAATACGGTTGGTTATGTGCCAAATCATCCAACACGTAAGTCAGATGGTGTGATCGTAGTTCTGATTCCTAATCTGGAATTTGGATATTTCAGTGAATCTATAAAGGAGATTATCCGGCAGATGCCAAAATACAAATGTAGAGTGATATTTCTTCCTACATTTCCGGGAGATGATAGTTATAAGAGTATCCTGAAGGAATTGTATGTGATGGGAGTTATTTATCTGGAGGAGGAGATTGACCGTGAGGTGATACGATATATCCGGGCAAAGAATATCAAAGTGGTTATGCTGGGAGGCGCAGCTTTTGACAGCAGATGCGATATGGTACACATTAACGATATGATGGCTGCTTACGAGGGAATGAAATATCTTCTTGAAATGGGACACAGGGAGATACTGATTCTGACTGATCTTTCTACAAGCATCAGTTCAGGATTCCAGCGGTTAGTTGGCTGTAAGAAGGCAATGGAGGAATATGGACTTATGTTCAGTGATGACATGGCAGAATACGGTCAGCTTACCTTCGAAAAAGGCTATCGATCTATGAACAGTGCATTGCGAAAGAAAAAGAAGTTCACTGCAGTGTTTGCTTTTTCCGATGAGACTGCGGTAGGAGCAATTACAGCGCTAAATGAACATGGTTTGAAGGTTCCGGAAGATGTATCCGTTTTGGGATTTGATGGATTAAGTATATCAGAGCGGGTGGTTCCTAAACTTACTACGATTTATCAGCCACTGGATAAGATGGTGGAATGGACTCTTGAGATTTTGTGTAACAAAAGTAGAAACAGAGAAGAAAATATAGAGTATACACTACCCTATAAATTATTGGAAAGAGGAACTGTACTCAGAAGGGAGGAAATATAAAATGGGGGGGAAGAGCTTTAAAGATATTCTTTGGAAAATATTTAGATTTGTTTTCCTGGGATTTATGGCACTGATTTCAGTAGGACCATTAGTATGGATCGTGATGTCATCCTTTAAATCCAATAAGGAGATCCTATCATCTGCATTTGCACTGCCTACATCATTAAGCTTTAATGGGTATAAGGCTGCATTGGATTTGGCTCCAATTTTTAAGTTTTATGGAAACAGTGTTGTGATTTCTTTCACAAGTACCCTGCTAAATATCCTGATTGTTTCCATGGCTGCCTATGTGTTGGCCAGATATACGTTTAAGGGAAGTACCTTTATCACATTGCTTTTATCTGCGTCTCTTCTTGTACCTACTTCAGCACTTCTGATGCCAATCTATAAGATCATGATGGGAATCGGAATGTTTGATACAAGGTCAGGGCTTGTACTTGTGTATGCGGCACTGGGACTTCCTACTTCACTTTTCGTATTCAAAAGCTATTTTCAGGGTATCCCCAAGGAACTGGAAGAAGCTGCCTATATTGACGGAGCCGGGTTTTATCGGACATTCTTTGTAATTGTATTTCCATTGGCTAAATCAGGACTTGCAACAGGGGCAATTTTACAGTTCCTGACGTCATGGAATGAGTTCATGTTCGGACTCGTTCTTACCAAAAGCACAGAAGTAAGGACCCTTCCTCTTGCTCTGAATTATTTTACATCTCAGTTTTCGTTTAACTATACAGCGATGTTTGCGGCATTGACTATGGTAATTCTACCAAGTATCGTAATCTATGTATTGCTGCAGGAACAGGTTACTACCAGTATGGTAGCAGGATCTGTCAAAGGTTGAAGATGAAAATTTATAAATTATATAAAAGGAGGCAATTAATATGAAAACAAAAAAGGTGATGGCCACAGTATTGTCAGCAGTGACAGCATTATCCATGGCAGGAGGCATGGCCACAACAGTAAAAGCGGATGATGTGACAGAAATCACATTTCCTACATCCTGGGTTGGTGTCAGTGTTAATACAGAATGGTTCCAGGATCGTCTGGAAGCTTTTAATGAGGAGTACGGTGACAGTATCAAGGTCAATGTGGAAGAAATCGCAGGTGATCAGAACTATGTGGATAAGCTGAAAGTTCTGTATTCTTCCAATTCTCTTCCGGATACATTCAGTACAGGTGGATATAATCTGATTGATTCAATGAAGGATCAACTTGTCGACCTTACTGATTATGTAGATGATGACTGGAAAAAACTTGCAACTGATGCATGCTGGGATGTAAACTCCCGCGATGGTAAGATTTATGGAATTCCTTATACCAGACAGGTAATAGGATACTTCTACAACAAAGATCTCTTTGCTCAGGCAGGAATTGAGAAACCGGCAAAGACATGGGACGAGTTCTTTGAGCAGTGTGACAAGCTTCTGGATGCAGGCATTACACCGCTTTCCATGGATACTGCAGATTCCGGTTGGGTAACTTCACTGATGCTTGGTGCTATGATTGGTGAGAGCGATGAGGGAGAACAGTTTATGAATACCATGCTCCCGACAGATTATAATACAAAAGAATTTATCGATGCAGCAACCAGGATTCAGACCATGTTTCAGAAATATACAACTCCGGATGCAGTTGGTGGAAAATATGAGAATGCTGCAAGCAACTTCTTTATGGGACAGACAGCTATCATTGCAAATGGTCCTTGGATGATTAGCGATTTCTATGATACTTCTATGGTTGAAGATGGATTTGCAGATAAAGTCGGTACTGCAATGTATCCTGGTGATGTTATGTATAACAGTGGAAAAATTGGCTTTAATGTTGCTTCCAAGGATGAGAAAACACTGGATGCAACTCTTACATTTGTAAAATTCCTCACAAATGAGGAGAGCCAGCTTAAAATGCTTGAAATTACAGGCGATATTCCGGCTATGGAGGGTCTTACATCTGATAATGTAAAGCCACTTGTAAATGAAGTCATCGCAAACGGCGATAAAGCAGCGCACAGTATTAATGATTTCCAGAGCCTTTGGTATGCAAATGTAGTGGATGAGATCAGTATTCAGTATCCGCTTCTTGCGCAGGGTGAAATTACTCCGGAAGAGTTCGCACAGGCTCTTACAGACGCTGCACAGAAAAACTGATAATTATATGATTTCCGCGGCTTCGGCAGGACATACCTTCTTCTGAAGTCGCCGGAGGCTAAGAACAGACTGAAACAGGAGAGATGAGAAATGAAAGTTAAAAAATGGAAACTGGCAAGCTTTCTTTTGCCGTGTCTGCTCCTTTTTGCATTGATTTACCTGGCTCCGATGTGTATGGTGTTTGGAAGTTCATTTTTTGAATGGAAAGCAGGCGGTGTATTTAAATTTATTGGACTGGATAATTATATCAATGCTTTCCGGAACGACGCACGAATGCTTACAGCACTGAAGAATACGGGAATCTGGGTTGTGCTTCAGTCTGTTGTGCATGTGATGCTAGGAACTGTGATCGCGTTTATGCTTTCAAAAAGAAAAAAAGGTTGGAAAGTCCTCAGAACTATCTATATGATCCCGAATGTGGTATCTGCAGCGGCACTGGCTGTTATTTTCCTGAATGTATTTAATGCGCAGTATGGTATTATCAATTCTTTTGTAAAAACAGTAACCGGGAAACCATTTATGAAAAACTGGTTCTTTGATCAGAACAGTGCCTTTATCACAGTTACATGGAGCTGGCTTCTGTATACAGGAATGATCATCATTCTTGTGCTTGCAGGTGTTCTGTCCATTCCCGAGGATGTTGTGGAAGCGGCCAAGATCGATGGTGCTACAGACATGCAGATCAATATGAAGATTCGTCTCCCACTGATCCGTACTATTATTGGAACCTGTGAGATTCTGGCGGCAACCAGTATGCTGAGAGAATTTGAACTCATTTATCTGACAACCAACGGAGGGCCGGGAGATACAACACTGAATCTTCCACTATACCTGTACAAAACATCTATGACAGATAATAATTATGGTTATGCCAACATGATGGGAGTAATTCTTATTATTGCAGGGGTAATTGTAGTAAGTGCCATTAATCGGTTGTTTAAGATGAATGAGGCAGACTACTAAAAAGACAGAAAGAGGAGGAATTACAGATGAAAATAGCAGTAATCGGCGGTGGTGGAGTACGTTCCATGTTTTTGGCAAAAAGCCTTGCTCAGAGCAGTTTGGAATTGGGGATCAACCAAGTGATTTTTATGGATAATGATCCAAAGAAGCTTAATATCTATGGTAAAATGGCACAGCAGGTTGCAAAACGTCTGCAGCCAGACTTGCAGCTGGAACTTACCGGCGACCCTGTAGAAGCCATTAAAGATGCAGATTATATCATAACAACGATTCGTGTTGGAGAGGATGATATGCGTATCCAGGATGAACGAGTAGCTCTGAATCTGGGGGTTCTGGGGCAGGAAACTACCGGTGCGGCAGGGTTTTCTTTTGCTATGCGTTCTGTGCCGGCTCTGGTAAAATATTGTGAGCTTGCAAAAAAATACGCTTCTCCGGATGTAAAGATCTTTAACTTTACCAACCCAGCGGGAGTAGTATCTCAGACTCTGCGTGATATGGGATATGATTTTACCTATGGTATCTGCGATGCTCCAAGTAGTCTTCTCCATTCCTTTGCAAAAATGTATAAGGTTCCGCAAAATTCTGTGACGGGAGACTGCTATGGATTGAATCATCTTTCTTTTTTTGACAGTATTAAGCTGGATGGAAAAGAGATTTTGCCGGAGCTTTTAAAAGATGAAAGATTGTATACGGATACAGATATGCGTTTCTTTAAAAAAGATCTGGTAGAGCATATGGGATGTATTCTTAATGAATATTTGTATTATTTTTATTACAGAGAAGAAGCAGTTCAGCATATTTTGGATGCGGGTATCACCAGGGGAGAAGTGATCCGTGATGTGAATATCCATATGACGGAGGAACTGTCACACATGGATGTCGAAAATGATTTTGAAAACTGCCTGAAGGTTTATGATAAGTGGTATGGCAAACGTGAAGATGCTTATATGGCAAATGAGACCGGCGTATCCAGAGCAAAAGAACCCTATCATTTTGATGTTTATGCAAAGGATGATGGAGGCTATGCAGGTGTTGCCCTGAAATATATCCGTTCCAAATTAAGTGGAAAAGACAGTGAGATGATCCTTTGTGTACCGAATAACGGAGCAATTCCGGGACTCCTTAATACAGACATTGTGGAAGTTACATGTGATCTTAAAGATGGTGAGATGATTCCGCATAAAGTCCCAAATCCCGGGGAATTGCAGATGGAACTTATTCGCAGGGTGAAGATTTACGAAAGGCTGGCTTCTGAAGCAATCCGTACAAGAAGCATTAGTAAAGCAATTGACTGCCTTATGGTGCATCCTCTTGTCAATTCCTACTCACTGGCCAAGAAACTGGTGGAAACATATTTAGCCACAAATAAAGACTATATGGAGGAATGGAACTGATATGAGTTTTGTAGGTGGCGTAGGCTATTCCAATATTGATCTGATCTATTCTGGTCTTGATAGACTGCCTGATAAGGGAGAGGAGATTTTCGCCAGAGGATTTTCCATGCAGTTTGGTGGTGGGATTCCGGCTACCATGATCAATCTTTCAAGGCTTGGAGTTGAGTCCAGAATTATTACTTTTGCAGGGCATGATCTTTTTTCGGAATTTGTGAAAAAAACACTGAATAGCTATCCGGTAAAAACTGTGAATCTTTATAAAGGAAACAAGATGCCGGTGGTGCTGTCTTCCACCTTGCTATATTGTGGTGACAGAAGTTTTATTTCATATACAGACGGAATGGATCTTAATGATGCTGTTATGGATGAAGTTTATGAAAATCTGAAAGGTGCATATGTGGTAGATATGCATGTTGGATTTTTAGATGTGTATAAAAGACTGAAAAAAGATGGTTGTATCCAGATTTTTGATACGGGATGGGAAGATGATCTGACATTGGAAAAATACAAGGATTATCTGGAAATTGCAGATTATTATATTCCCAACCAGAAAGAGGCCATGAAGATTACAGGAACGTCCAGTGTGGAAGAGGCTGCTGACATTCTGTCGGAATTTTTTTCTGACGTGACGATCAAAATGGACAAGGAAGGGTGCCTGCTTAAAAATAAGGATGGAATAAAAATCATATCTTCTGTACAAAATGTAAAAGCTATTGATGCAACAGGAGCAGGAGATGCATTTATGAGTGGCTTTATTTATGGACTTTATCATCATTATCCAATTGAACAGTGCATTAAGTTTGGAAATGTAACAGGAAGTGCGTGTGTTCAGGGAATGGGCTGTATCAGCAATTTTGTCAATGAAGAACAGCTCTTGGAAATTGCGGGAACGCTAGAAGTCAGAGAACTTTGAAGAGGTGGAAAAAATTTATAATCTGTAACTGAAAAAGGTGTCTCTTATTTGTATATCAGGTAAGAGACATTTTTTTTATGCAAACATATACTAGCAGAGAACCAGTGTGCTTTCAGGCACAAAAAGGAGCCTCTGTTTATGAAAAATCATTCTTATATTTCCATGCAGCAGGATATGCCGGATCAGGGACAGCTGCAGGTGACGGTGCTGGACAGTGCCAGTAACCGTCCTGTGGAAAATGCTACAGTGCGGATCTCGTACACAGGAGTCCCGGATAATGTGATCGAAGAAATCCGTACGGATTCCTCCGGAAAAACGCCCATGCTGGAGCTGGCAGCTCCTCCACTGGAATACAGCATGAAACCGGTGGAGCAGCAGCCTTATGCAGAATATACAGTTCGGATCAGTGCAGAGGGTTTTACACCAAAAGAAGTTGCCGGGACAGAAGTTCTTCCCCATTCCATTGCCAGGCAGGGAGCATCCCTTAGCAGACAGCAGGGTAGTGGAGAGGACTATCAGCGGATCGTCATCGGACCCCATACGCTTTTTGGGGAATATCCTCCCAAAAATCCGGAAGCAGAGATCAAGCCGATAAATGAAACCGGAGAGATCGTATTAAACAAAGTGGTGATCCCGGAGTATATCGTAGTCCACGACGGGCCAATAGGGGATACCTCTGCACAGGATTATTATGTAAGATATAAGGATTATATCAAAAACGTGGCCAGCAGTGAGATCTACGCAACTTGGCCGGAGGACACGATACGTGCCAATGTTCTGGCAATCATGTCGTTTACTCTGAACAGAGTTTATACAGAGTGGTACCGGAATAAGGGTTATGATTTCACCATTACATCCTCCACAGCATACGACCACAAATGGATCCATGGCAGGAATATTTTTGAGAGTATAGACCGGATCGTGGATGAACTTTTTGAAAACTACCTTTCCAGACCGGATGTACGTCAGCCGATCCTGACCCAGTACTGTGACGGACACCAGGTGCAGTGCAGGAATCGGGGATGGATGACCCAGTGGGGAAGCAAAGCTCTGGGAGATCAGGGATATTCCGCCATTGAGATCCTGCGGAGCTTCTATGGAAACGATATGTATATCAATGTGGCGGAAGCAGTTTCCGGGATTCCCGCATCCTGGCCGGGATATGACCTGACTATCGGTGTTACTGGAGAAAAGGTACAGCAGATCCAGGAACAGCTTAATGCCATAGCAAAAGCCTATCCTGCCATCCCGTCAGTGATCGTGGATGGTATTTATGGTCCGGCTACTGCTGCATCTGTAAAAAAATTCCAGAATATATTCGGGCTTCCTGCATCCGGAGTGGTGGATTATCCAACCTGGTATAAGATACAGGACATTTATGTAGCAGTGACCAGGATAGCGGAGCTGCAGTAAATATAAAAATAATAAAAATGTTCCTGGCCATTTTCGGAGTGATCTGATCGGGGCTGGGAGTGTAATGTGTGAATATGATTTCAGAAAAAAATATTTGACGTTTCAGAATAAACCAAGTATAATGGCTGTTTGTATCTTTGAACGTAAATTGTAAAGAGATTGCGTTTATGAGCATGTGAAAAAAGCGAAATGAGAATGTCTGCTTTACAAAAGGAGTGATGAAAATGACATTTTATCAGGAACTGCAGTTAAGCTCAACCGGATCAAAACAGCTGATCAGAAATACCACAGACAAAAAGGAGAAAAGAAGGCATATTCTGATCTATAATTTTAAAGTGTATCTTGTCATGGCATTTTGTGTGGCGGTTGTGACATTGTACAGTAAGATAACCGGCAATGACAACAGTGTTGTAGGAGTAACCGTACTGCTGGCAGTGCTGGTTTTAAGACAGGCGGATTTCGGGATCCGGACGTCCCACGGATTGTTGTCCATTGCCGGGATTTTCTGTATTCTGATCGCAGGACCGAGATTGTCCAATATGGTTTCACCGGTACCGGCATTTTTTGTTAATGCGATAAGCATCCTGTTACTGATGATCCTGGGATGCCATAATGTAATTATGTATAACCATTCCACATTTGTTCTCGGATATCTGCTTCTGATGGGATATGACGTAACCGGAAAGGCGTATCTGCTTCGTGTAGAGGGGCTTTTGGCCGGAATGGTTCTCTGCATGGTAGTTTTTTATAAGAACCAGAAAAACCGCCCGTATCGCAGGACGTTTCTGGACCTGTTCCGGGAATTTGACCTGCATTCCGCAAGAGGCAGGTGGTATTTAAGACTGACGCTGATCGTTTCCAGCGCTATGCTGATCATGTCTCTTCTAGGACTCCCAAGAGCAATGTGGGCCGGAATTGCTTGTATGTCCGTGTGCTTGCCGTTTACCGAGGACTGCAAGGAAAGAGCCGGAAAAAGGGGGATGTTCAATATCGTTGGCTGTATTTTGTTTGCAGTGCTTTATCTGATACTTCCGGAATCTATGTATCCCTATATTGGAATGATCGGAGGAATCGGTGTGGGATATTCCGCAGGTTATGCGTGGCAGACTGCATTTAATACATTTGGAGCACTGTCCATTGCATCAGGACTGTTTGGAATGCCTGCAGCAGTGCTGCTCCGTATTGGAGCCAATGTATTTAGTTCAATTTATACTATGCTCGCAAATAAGCTTGGGGATAAGCTTGTGCAGCATATGTGGGTACGAAAGAGTGCAGAAATCTGAGATATTGCCCTGAAAAAAGTTTTGCCGTATAATGGGTAATAGCATAACAGCCTGGATATTACCGGGCCGACAGAGGAGAAGATTATGTACGAAGAAACAACAGAAAAACTGCTGGAATTTATCAGTAAAAGTCCTACAGCCTTTCAGGCGGCAGAGGAAACAAGAAGACGTTTTTTGGAGGAAGGCTTTACAGAATTGAAGGAAGAGGAGCGCTGGGAGCTGGAAAAGGGCGGAAAATATTTTGTCATGAGAAATCATTCCGCGATCATCGGATTTTCCATTCCTGTCAATGACTGCAGGAGATATCATATCATTGCAAGTCACAGTGACTCTCCGTCTTTTAAAATAAAAGAAAATCCGGAGATGTCTGTAAACGGAGCTTATGTGAAACTGAATGTGGAGCGGTACGGAGGAATGATCCTTTCTACCTGGTTTGACCGTCCCCTTTCTGTGGCAGGCCGCATGATCGTCCACAAAAACGGAAAAATTCTGGAAAAGCTTGTAGATATTGATAGAGATCTGGTCATGATCCCGAGCCTTGCGATCCATATGAACCGAGATATTAACGGAGGCTATCATTATAATGTCCAGAAGGATATGCTTCCATTGTACAGTGGCAGTGGCGAAAAAGGAAACTTCATGCGGATGCTGGCAGAAGAGGCAGAGATCCGTCCGGAGGATATCCTGGGCCATGATCTGTTTCTCTATAACCGGATGCCCGGAACGATCTGGGGGTCCAGGAATGAGTTTGTTTCCAGTCCAAGATTAGATGATCTGCAGTGTGCTTTCGCTTCACTGGAAGGCTTTCTCCAGGCAGATAAGAAGAAGGTCATTGCAGTCCACTGTGTACTGGATAATGAAGAAGTGGGAAGCACTACCAGGCAGGGAGCTGCATCCACATTTCTTAAAGATGTACTGTTTCGTATCAATCTGGCCCTTGGCGGAGACCAGGAAAGTTATCTGATGGCCCTTGCAGAGAGCTTTATGATCTCTGCGGACAATGCACATGCATTACATCCGAATTATACAGACAAGGCAGATCCTGTAAACCGTCCGGTGATGAATGGTGGAATTGTGATCAAATATAATGCCAATCAGAAATATTGTACTGATGGGATTTCTACAGCAATCTTTAAGGAACTCTGCAGAGAAGCAGATGTGCCATATCAGACATTTGTGAACCGTTCCGATATTGCCGGTGGTTCCACTCTGGGAAATATTTCCAATACCCAGGCGGCCATGAATACGGTCGACATCGGTCTGCCGCAGCTGGCGATGCATTCCGCTTATGAAACAGCCGGAGTGAAAGATACGGAAAGCCTGATCCGTGCGGCAAAGGTATTTTACAGGTGATATCGGAGGACAGGAAAATGAGCAGAAAAGCAGTATTTTTTGATGCGGACGGAACAGTCTGTGATATGAAAAAAGGAGTGCCGGACAGTGCCATAGAAGCCATCCGTGCGCTGGTAGATAACGGACATGAAGCGTGGCTCTGCACAGGAAGAAGTCGTGCGTTTGTATCCTGGTATCTGGAGCAGATCCCTTTTACGGGAATGATCAGTGCCTGCGGATCCACCATTGAGAAGGACGGGAAGAGACTTTTTAATAAAGAGATGACGCCGGAGGTTGCAAAGCTTTCTGTGGAGGTTCTCAGAAAATACGGACTGATCCCGGTAATGGAAGGCGCGGATTTTATGTATTATGACAAAGAGGAGTATACCGATGAAGTGAACTGGTATGCCAGTCTGATCACAGAATCCCTGGGCGATAAATGGAGGCCTATCCGTGGAAATGAGGATTGTATGCGGATCAATAAGATCAGTGCAAAAATGACTGAGGGATGTGATGCGGAGGCAGCGTTATCCATTTTATCAGAATACTATGATATCATCCGCCATGAAGGCAGCAGTTCGTTTGTGGGAAATACCATTGAACTGGTGCCAAAGGGCTTTAACAAGGCTGTTGGGATCGCAGCTGTGATCCGCCTGTTTGATATTCCGTGGGAGAATACCGTTGTTTTTGGAGACAGCAACAATGATCTTGCCATGTTTGAATACGCTGCAACAAAGGTTGCCATGGGAAATGCTTCTCCGAAGATCAAAGATCTGGCAGATTATGTTACGTCTGATATGTTCCACTACGGCATTCGGGATGGCTTGAAATATCTGAAGCTGATCTGAGAGAATGCTTCGTTTGTTTTGTAGGCTATGAGATTGTAAGAACAGAAACATCCACATCAGAAATGATAGCTTTATGTGAATATGCTTTTATAAAAAAATGCTGTAAGAACCAGAAATCGTAGTTCTTACAGCATTTTATGTTACAGATTTTTCCGGGTAGATAATATGCAGAAGCTGCAATATCAGATCAGTCCCAGACCTTTGCAGATAAACAGCCAGAGTGTCAGGGTAAAGGCACTGAATAATGTGGTAAGAAGCACGACTCCCGAAGAAAAGGAGCCCTCATGTCCCATGTTTTTTGCCATGACAAAGCAGGTAACGGTGCTGGCCGACCCCAGCATGATGATGATGGAAACCAGCTTGTCCTTTGTAAAACCGCAACGGATGGCAAGAGGAAGAAAAAGTGCTTCATAACCGACAAGTTTCATAAATGTACAGGCAACAGATGCTTTCAGCCGGGAAAAGGCTTTTCCGAAGTGCAGAGATCCGCCCATAGCCATGAGGCCAAGAGGAGTGGCGGTTTTTGCAAGATTGCCTGCCGTAGAGTCCAGGATCTTCGGAAATGGAAGACGAAGAAGGGACCAGAGTGTACCGGCTGCAATGCCGAGAATGATGGGATTGGTGACAATTCCCTTTAAAGTGTGCTTCAGAACGGTACCATCTATTTTTCCCTGACCTGGTTTAAAGACAGAGAGAACTACAACAGCCATTACATTGTAAAGAGGGACGCTGGCAATGATCATCAGTGGTGTCATACCTGCATTTCCGTAAAGGTTCTGGATAATGGCGATACCAAGGATCGCTGCGCTGCTGCGGTAGGATGCCTGGATAAACTCGCCCCGGATATCGGAAGGGTGGAGAAAACGGGACAGGAGCACGGAGATTATAATACTGAGCGATGTGATCGCAAAACAGAAAAGAACCATCTTGGGATCCCAGGCCTCATAGATATCGATTTTAGCGATGTCCTGAAACAGAAGCACAGGCAGGGGGATGACAAACACAAATTTGTTCATACGATTGACAAATGTTTCATCAAACAGTCCGATCCTCCGGAAAAAATATCCCAGGAGCAGTGTAAGAAAGATGGGCACGGTAACATTCAGACAGAAAATAAGATTGTCCATAAAAGAAAACCTCCCTGTGGTAAAATTTCTCTGTTTATTATATCCAAACTACGAAAATTGTCAAACGAGGTATACGGGACTGGAGATTTCTGGTATGATAAAAAGTGTTGCGAAGAAAGCAGCACAGGGGTTGAGAAGGAGAAAGGAAAGAAAATGAGATACGGAAAAATACGGATCGAAGATGGCTTTTTTGTGTTTACCAGACATATGATGCTCAACAGTCTTCCGTGTAAAGATATTCTCTGGGCGTACATGCGCCGTGAGGGAACCGATAAAACCGGTGAAAAGCAGCTGATCATCAATTATCTGGTGATCATAACCAGACGTCAGAAGCGTTATAAATTTGATATGACAGAGCAGGAGGTACAGGATTGCCTTCAGCTTCTTAAAGTACTGAATCCGGATCTTGCGGTTGGTTTTCCAAAAGGAAGCAGGCTTCCGCTTCAGAATCTTCCGAATACAAGAGATCTGGGTGCATTGATGACAGTAGACGGTTCGCATATTCTTCCCAGAAAGCTTTTGCGCAGCGGAGAAATCTATCATGCTTCTGCTGCAGACAACCGGATCCTTTCAGAAGAATATAATGTAAAAACAGTGATTGATTTCAGGTCAGCTGCAGAAGTAAAGAAAAAACCGGATGATATCATGGCAGGAGTGGAGTATTATCACATTCCAATCCGGGATGAGGACAGCAGTGGAAACAGCTTTTTTGAACATGTGATGTCCTGCTATGGTGATGTAGACCGGTATATGCAGGACTGGTACCGGAATTTCGTTACGGATGAGTATTCTCTGAAGCAGTATGCACGTTTTCTAGATGTCCTGCTTCATGTAAAGAATGGAGCTGTTGTTTTTCACAGTGCCACAGGAGAAGACCGGACAGGAGTCGGAACAGCACTTTTGCTCTTTGCTTTGGGTGTACCTAAGGAAACGATACGAAGGGATTATATGCGGTCAAATCCATGTCTGGAAGATGAACTGAAATATATGCGCAGGCTTTACCGGGCAGACCGGCCGGAAAACAGCCGGAAGCTTGCAGATCTGAAAGCCTTCTATCAGGTGAAGGAGTCCTATATCAATACAGTTTTTGATGTCATCGAAAAAGAAAACGGAGGAATTGAAAGATTCCTTCGGAAAAAACTTTATCTGACACCAAAGGCATCCGAGGAGCTTAAGAAAAAATATCTGATCTGAGGATAAAAACATTTCTTATCATCCTGAAGGAATTTTGCAGGAAATTTTGATTGACAAAATTTTCGAAGTTGTTATAATGGTAAGAAAGCAAGGGTTTATTAGATTAAAGCGTTAACTGACGAAGTCGGTTTTCTATACATAAAAGTGTTGAAAGCAGGTGTATTATGGAAAAGAGAATACTATCCATCCTTGTGGATAATACCTCCGGAGTCCTTAGCCGTGTGGCTGGTCTTTTCAGCCGCCGTGGATATAATATTGACAGCATTACCGCAGGAGTGACTGCAGATCAGAGATATTCCCGTATGACAGTTGTCTGTGAGGGAGATGATCAGATGCTCCAGCAGATCACTAAGCAGCTGGCGAAGCAGGAAGATGTACGGGATGTTAAGGTCCTTGAACAGGACGACAGCGTTGCCCGTGAGCTGATGCTCGTCAAGGTTGCTGTGAAGCCGGAACAGAGACAGGGAGCTCTTTCTGTTGCAGATATCTTCCGTGCCAAGGTGGTGGATGTAAGTAAGGATTCTCTTATTATGGAGATGACCGGAAGCCAGAACAAGCTGCAGGCGTTTGTGGAGCTGATGGCTGACTATGAGATCCTTGAGCTTGCAAGAACAGGAATCACAGGTCTGTCACGAGGCAGTGACGATGTCCGTTACCTGTAAATTTTTTACATATGTTTGCTAGGAGAGCAGCTACTCTCTTAACGATAAATAATTTTTATGAAGAAGATGTTGTAAACATCAGAGGAGGAAAGTAAAATGGCAAATAAGATTTTTTACCAGGAAGACTGTAATCTTGGATTATTAGATGGTAAGACAATTGCGATTATTGGATACGGAAGCCAGGGACATGCACATGCACTGAACCTTAAAGAGTCCGGATGTAATGTAATCATCGGCCTTTACAAAGGAAGCAAATCCTGGAAAAAAGCTGAGGAGCAGGGCTTCGAGGTATATACATCTGCTGAAGCAGCTAAGAAAGCAGATATCATCATGATCCTGATCAACGATGAGAAACAGGCTGCACTTTACAAGAACGATATCGAGCCGAACCTTGAGGAAGGCAACATGCTTATGTTCGCTCATGGCTTCAACATTCATTTCGGATGCATCAAACCACCAGCATATGTTGATGTTACAATGATCGCTCCGAAAGGACCTGGACACACAGTAAGAAGCGAGTATCAGGCTGGTAAAGGTGTTCCTTGTCTGATCGCTGTAGAGCAGGATGCTACAGGTAAAGCTCAGGATATCGCACTTGCATATGCACTTGGAATCGGCGGAGCAAGAGCTGGTGTTCTTGAGACAACATTCCGTACAGAGACAGAGACAGACCTCTTTGGTGAGCAGGCTGTACTTTGCGGTGGTGTTTGCGCACTTATGCAGGCTGGTTTCGAGACACTTGTTGAAGCTGGTTATGACCCAAGAAACGCATACTTCGAGTGTATCCATGAGATGAAACTGATCGTTGACCTGATCTATCAGTCAGGATTCGCAGGAATGAGATATTCTATCTCCAATACAGCTGAGTATGGCGATTACATCACAGGACCGAAGATCATCACAGAGGATACAAAGAAAGCAATGAAGAAAGTTCTTTCCGATATCCAGGATGGTACATTCGCAAAAGAGTTCTTGCTCGACATGTCCGATGCAGGTGCACAGGTACACTTCAAGGCTATGAGAAAATTAGCTTCTGAGCATCAGTCTGAGAAAGTCGGCGAGGAGATCCGTAAACTCTACAGCTGGAACGGCGAGGATAAGCTTATTAATAACTAAGCAAAATTTATTGCAGGTGCAATAAATTTTGCGCTACTCGAACGAAGCGCAGCGAAGTTTGAGTCAAAAAAGTCACACACGTAATACAGTGGTAGGAAACTTTTTTGAAATTTAAAATTCCCATCTGGTCGCAATGATCAGATGGGAATTTTTTTTACATTCCTTTATTTATCCGGATGCTCTGTTTCATCATCAAAAAATGGCGCGATCAAAGCCGAATCAGCATCTTTCTGTCTGCATACAAACCCGATCTCACGCAGCGGAAAAGAAAATCCTACCGGTACTTCCACCAGAGTTCCTTCTTCCAGCTCTTTTTTTACAAAATCACGGATCACACATGCAATCCCAAGACCAATTTCCGCAAACTGGATCAGAAGATCCATAGTTGTTACTTCCAGAATATGACTTAATTCCACATGATGTTCTTTCAGCTGAGTGTTCACGGTCTGACGTGTAATATTGTCCTCATCCAGCATCATGAAAGTTGCTGCCTGGATCAGAGGTTCATCCGGATAGAGCTTTTTCTGATTTTCCAGATACTGCTGTGTACAGACAAAGGTATCCTGGATTTTCAAAAGAGGCTGAAAATAATATCCCCGAAGCTTCTGCGGCCGTCCGATGAGTCCCAGATCGATTTTTTCCTCATCCAGAAGCTGCAGCGTCTGATAAGTAGACTGGCAGGAAATTGTGATACGTACATGAGGAAAACGTGCAATATAGTTTTCCAGGTGGGAGAGCAGTACATATCTGGTAAGAGTAGAACTGGCGCCCAGACGCAGCTTTGGAATGTCCCGGGAACGGTTATGGCGAATGGAATTTTCTCCTTCATCCAGAAGTGAAAGAGCTTCTTTTACTTTTTCAAAAAGAAGCTCACCGTCCGGGGTCAGAGTGACACCCCGAGAACTGCGTTTAAAAAGAACGGTATCCAGATTCTGCTCCAGCTTCTGGATCGCCTTGCTGATAGCAGGCTGACTGATATAAAGGTCCCGGGAACTGTGGGAGATACTGCCGGTACGTGCTACCGTATAAAAAATATGATAAAGAGACAGATTATCCTGCATGCAAAACCTTCCTTTCGAAAAATAGTAAGGTAATAAAGGTAATAAAAAAATCCGAAGTCATCAGACCTCGGAAATCCTTGAATTTGTTAGAAATATCGGGGCAACAGGATTTGAACCTGCGACCTCACGGCCCCCAGCCGTGCGCGCTACCAAGCTACGCCATACCCCGCAACGCATATAACTATAACATAAACGAATTGTAAATGCAACCATTTTTTGAGGAGAAAGATGGTTGTATGGATGATAATAAAGAGTGTAATCCCTTGATACTTTCATAGGCTTCACACTCTTTACATGATATGATCAGGCTGTCTGTATTGTGTTACCTGGGTCAGGTAAAATACCTCTTCCCTGAAGTACAACGACAAGAGTTTCTGTTGTGTCCTGTAAATTCTTGATATCTTTTCGGATATCCCGTTCTGCAAGCTTAACATCCAGTGAAAGATCGTCCAGGCGTTTTCTGTTGGTATCACATTTCAGATCGATCATTTCAAGTCTGTTTTCTACCCGGTTGAAGCGGGCATCTATTTCATCAAAACGAACATCCATAGCATCAAGACGAGCGTCGATACCGTCAAAACGAACATCCATAGCATCGAGACGAGCGTCAATACCGTCGAGACGAGTATCCACTGCATCCAGTCTGGCGTCGATACCATCTAATCGGTTATTTATATTGCCCAGCTGGACATTGATCGGGTTTATCATACCGGCTAATAATTCCAAATCTTTCTGATCTAGCATATGCGCATCCTCCCACAAAAATTGTACCGCATATTTCTCTGTGCGGATATTGTATCATGTTTCGAGTGTGAAGTCTATGAAATTATCAAAGAACAAAATGGACGGGAACAATAAGTTCTTGACTAGTATAATATATATAATAAGAAAAAACAAGACATATTTTTATATCTTTAATAATAATAGAAAATGCAGGCGAACTACCTGAAGAATAAAAAAGGAGGCCGGGAGTTGTGCTGACTCCCGGCAAAAAAGTATGAAAAAGAAAAAGATTGTTTAGCATTTGCTATCTACAGTTAATAATATAGTAAAAAAATGTGTGCATTGTGTGAAAGGAAAATGAAGAGAATGTGAAAACTGCCGCTTAATGTTAGATTAAGCGACAGTAATTTTTTCGGATTATTCTGTTGTTTGATCCAAGATTTTGAACCATATGTAATGATAACATCCGCTTTAATGCTTGTCAAGCGATCTGAAACTGCCATAGCGGTCCAATTATGTCGCTTTTTGTGCCGTTTTATGCAGCTTTTTATGTAAGTATAATTCGTTCGGCGGAGGATGTCCTGTGAAATTATATCAGTTTATTTAATTTTTCAATAATTTCTGTAAGTTCTTCTCTGGAATATCCGCCGAAGCTTACCAGCGCACGTAATGGCATGGAGTCGGTCATGGCTTCTGTCATTTCTTCAGTGATAGCTTCGGAAGCGGCTTCAGAAGAGGACTCTTCACCAACGTTCATGGCTGAGATATATTTTGCTGTCAGTTCTTTTGCTGTTTCGCTTGTTTTCGGGTTGCGGAACAGTTCGCCCAGAGTGGTGTTCATATGAACATGCATCGGAAGTTCCTGGCTGCTGTTCAGATGGATCCTGCCTTCAAGATGGATATCTCTGGAAGAGGTACCGACAAGGAGCTTATATTCGCCGCTGGCTGCGAACCAGTCGTGAAGCTCTGTATTGTACCATGCGAAGCTTCTCTTATCCAGCTCCATGGTTACTGTTTTGGTCTCGCCTGGGTTCAGGAAAACCTTTTCGAAGCCCTTGAGCTCTTTTTCCGGACGGATCGCGGAATGGGTGCAGTCTTTGACATAGAGCTGTACGACTTCTTTTCCTGCCATATTTCCTGTGTTTGTTACATCAACCGAAACGGTGATGGTGTCTTTGTCTGTAGGATTTTCATTGGAGATCTTCAGGTCGCTGCAGGCAAAGGTAGTGTAGGAGAGTCCATAGCCAAACGGATATGCTACATCCATTTCTTTTGTATCATAGTAGCGGTAGCCTACGAATACGCCTTCACGGTATTCAACCTTTTCACCACCGCCGAAGTTCAGGTAGGATGGATTGTCGGAGAGCTTGAGCGGTATTGTCTCGGCAAGCTTGCCGCTTGGATTTACTTTTCCGTAAAGAATGTTTGCGACAGCGGTACCGCCTGCCTGACCGCCGAGGTATGCTTCCAGAAGGCCTTTTATATCATTGAGCCATGGCAGCTCCACGGGGGAACCGTTGTGAAGGACGATCACGGTATTCGGCTGTACTTTAAGGATCTCAGTAATGAGACGGTTCTGGCATTCAGGAAGCCTCATGTGAGAACGATCGTATCCTTCAGATTCAAAGCTGTCCGGAAGTCCGGCGAAGATCACAACCTTGTCAGCGGCGGCAGCAGCTTTGATCGCTTCAGCTGCAAGTGCATCATCGTAGAGATCTTTGTCTGCAGGAAAACCTTCTGCATAAGTAACCTGTGCATCGGAAGGAACGGAATCCAGTGCGTTTGTGATCTTGAAGCAGTTGATATGAGAGCTTCCGCCGCCCTGGAAACGAGGCTTCTTTGCAAAACCACCGATGAAAGCAATTTTCTCGGATGCTTTCAGAGGGAGGATCTGCTCATCGTTTTTCAGAAGAACCATAGATTCTTCGGCAATGTGGCGTGCTTTTTCATGGTCTTTTTCCATGGTGAATTCCTGCGGTGCCCGGTTGTCTGCATATTCAAAAATTATGCGTAAAATGCGTTCAACAGCCTGGTCAAGAATGTCTTCCTTGAGGGAATCGTCTTTTACGGCCTGTACGATGAGGGCATCGTTGACCCCATTGGAGGAAGGCATTTCCAGCTCAAGACCTGCCTTAAGACCTTTGACGCGGTCATTGACTGCACCCCAGTCGGACATTACATAGCCCTTGAAGCCCCAGTCGCCGCGGAGAACGTCTGTGAGAAGCCATTTATTCTCAGATGCGAAAGTGCCGTTAATCTGGTTGTAGGAGCACATGAAGGTGTATGGCTGAGCTTTTTTTACTGCGGTTTCGAATGCAGGGAAATAGATCTCACGTAAAGTGCGCTCATCAGCCTCGGAAGAATTACTCATGCGGTGATATTCCTGGTTGTTTGCTGCAAAGTGCTTGATAGAGGTTCCTACATGCTGGGACTGTACTCCGTTTATAAAAGCGGCTGCGATCTCACCTGCGAGATATGGATCCTCGGAATAATATTCGAAGTTTCTTCCGCAGAGAGGAGAACGTTTGATGTTTACGGCCGGTCCGAGAACTATGGATACATCGTTGGCCTGAGCTTCTTTTCCGATGGTTTTGCCCATTTCTTCCATCAGCTTGCGGTCAAAGGAGCAGGCGCTTAAAGCGGCCGGCGGGAAGCAGACGGCTTTGATGCTGTCATTCATTCCAAGATGATCGCCCTTGTCATCCTGCTTACGAAGTCCGTGAGGGCCGTCGCTGACCATTACTTCCGGGATCCCCAAGCGTTCCACATGTTTCAGATGCCAGAAATCAAGACCTGAGCACATGCCGGCTTTTTCTTCCAGTGTCATCTGGCTTACGATTTTTTTCAGATCACGTTTCATTAAAAATACCTCCGAAATGTTTTTCTTACTATGAACTATAGCATGTTTTGCTGGTAAAATATAACAAAAATTTGTTAAAAATAAAAAATATTGCAGTTTAGCCGAATCAAGTAAGTCCCCTGCTTCAATTGCGAATATCCGCATGACCCTCACATTTTCAGGAATATAAAAACGATATGCAGGTCGATTGACAGAGCGGTGAGAGATATCTTTTTCTGGCTTTTGTGGGAAGAGTGTAGTAATATAGGTAGGAATAATGACAGAGCTGCCGGACAGAAGAATGGTCGACTGTCTGGCTTATGTGAAAGGACTTATAATGAAAGACATCATATCAAGTATTATTACAAGTGTACTGACAGCTTTGTACCAGCCATTTTGGTTTTCTGTGATCCTGTCTGTGATGGTACTGTTTTTTTATCTCTTTGCCTACCATAATGAGACAGGTGGAAGGGGAATCAGGGGAGCTTTTTCCGTGTGGTGGCAGTATTTCAGAGGAAATGCTTTTTTTCGGAAGCTGTTTTTTCTGACCTTTTATACAACCATGATCTTGTTTCGCACGCTGCTGAACCGGGATATGTGGATGAATCCCCTTTCGGATGTGATGGCGAACTGGTGGATCTGGAAATATGGAGAGGATGGTACCAGATATCTCACAACTGAGTGTATTGAGAATCTGATGCTGTTCATTCCGTTCACGATCCTGCTGTTCTGGACCGCAGGAAAGAAAATATTGAAAAAAACAACATTCTTGAATATTGTGTGGACCGGACTTAAGATTACCTTTGTATTCTCACTGTCCATTGAACTTCTGCAGCTTTTCCTGAGGCTTGGGACGTTCCAGGTTTCTGATCTGACATATAATACTCTTGGAGGAGGTATTGGCGGGGCTGTGTACTGGATTGGTCATCAGCTTTCAGTCAGGCGGGGAGCCGAATAATGTCTGCCGCAGATAGCAGGAAGACAGAGAAAAGAATCAGCCCGGATTTCTGTTCGTGAGTGATGCACTGAAATTTTTGCACGGTGCATCGCTAAAATTTCGTTGACAAATCTTCCATAACGTGTTAACCTAATACCAGTTTCAAAAAGAAAATGCGTAGATGAGGAATAGTACACAAGAGAACGGAGCACAGAGAGTTGCTGGCCGGTGAGAAGCAGCGGAAGGGATTTGTGGAACTCGCCTCGGAGCATCTGCCTGAAATCTTTATATATTATATAAGAGAGTAGACGCAGACGGTGTCCGCCGTTATCCGGAGAGGATATAAGGATGTATATACATTCCGTATCTGTCAAGTGTGTGAATTTTTATTCATGAAATAAGAGTGGTACCGCGTAGGACAGCAGTTGTCTTTCGTCTCTTGCAGAATCTGCAGAGTCGGAAGATTTTTTTATGTCTTTATATCAAAAACAGAAACCAAAGAGAAATTTTAATGGAAACAGAAAGTGGAGGAAAACAAAATGATGACACCATCCAAGTACAAACGTCAGTATTACATGCCGCCGGTGAAATGTATGAAATGGGCGGAGAAAGAATATGTGGATAAGGCCCCGATCTGGTGCTCTGTAGACCTTCGTGACGGAAATCAGGCACTTGTGATCCCGATGAGCCTGGAGCAGAAAGTGGAATTTTTCAAGCTTCTTGTAAAGATTGGTTTTAAAGAGATCGAGGTTGGATTTCCGGCTGCTTCTGAGACAGAGTATGAGTTTCTCCGTACGCTGATCGAGCAGGATCTGATCCCGAAGGATGTAACGATCCAGGTGCTGACTCAGGCAAGAGAGCATATTATCCGTAAGACTTTTGAAGCTGTTAAAGGCGCCCCAAAAGCGATCGTTCATGTATACAATTCCACATCCGTATCTCAGAGAGAGCAGGTATTCAAAAAATCAAAAGAGGAGATTCTGAAGATCGCAGTAGATGGCGCTGCACTTCTGAAAAAGCTGGCTGATGAGACAGAAGGCAATTTTCAGTTTGAGTACAGCCCGGAGAGCTTTACGGGAACAGAGCCGGAGTATGCACTGGAGGTGTGCAATGCGGTTCTGGATGTATGGCAGCCCACTGCAGATAACAAAGCAATCATCAACCTGCCTGTTACGGTTGAGCATTCTATGCCGCATGTGTATGCAAGTCAGGTGGAATACATGTGTGATAATCTGAAATACCGTGAAAACGTGATCGTTTCTCTTCATCCGCACAATGATCGTGGATGTGGCGTTGCAGACTCCGAGATGGGTCTTCTTGCAGGTGCTGACCGAATTGAGGGAACTTTGTTCGGAAATGGTGAGCGTACCGGTAATGTGGATATTGTAACGCTTGGTATGAATATGTATTCCCAGGGTGTGGACCCGAAGATCGATTTTTCTGATATGCCGCATATTTGTGAGGTTTATGAGAAATGTACCGGAATGCAGATCTATGAAAGAAGTCCGTACAGTGGAGCTCTTGTATTTGCTGCATTTTCCGGATCGCATCAGGATGCCATCGCAAAGGGTATGCACTGGAGAGAGAACGGAGATCTGGAGCACTGGACTGTTCCGTATCTGCCGATCGATCCGACAGATGTGGGAAGAAACTACGACGCAGATGTTATCCGTATCAACAGCCAGTCCGGAAAGGGCGGTGTAGGCTATATACTGGAGACAAAGTTTGGCCTGAACCTTCCTCCGAAAATGCGCGAGGCTATGGGCTATGCAGCCAAAGCAGTGTCCGATCACAAGCACAAAGAGCTTCATCCGGACGAGATCTTCAGTCTGTTCAAATCTACCTTCGAAAATGTGGTTGAACCATACAGCATCAATGAGGTTCATTTCCAGCAGAAGGAAGACGGCATCGTAACACGGGTTATTTCTACATTCCGTGGAAAAACCATCGTTACAGAGGCTTCCGGAAATGGTCGTCTGGATGCGGTAAGCAATGCACTGAAGAAAGCTTACGAACTGAAATACACACTGGAGACTTATCAGGAGCATGCTCTGGAGCAGAGTTCTTCCTCCAAGGCTATCGCTTATGTGGGAATCCGTAAACCGGATGGAACGCTTGCCTGGGGAGCGGGTGTTGATCAGGATATCATCCGTGCCTCTATTGATGCACTGGTAACTGCGATCAACAATCGATAAGCATCCGGTTCCGGATAGGTTTACAAAAAAATGAGAAGCTGCCATAAAACGCAGCTTCTTTTTTTGCCGTGCAGATGCTATAATAGTGCGGAATGTGAAAATAACAGTGAGTAAGAGGGATATTATGAAAAATAAGAAAAAAAACAGGAGCTCATACAGCCTGTCTGCAGAGCTGAAAAACGCTCTGAAATATATGTTGATATGGGGAATGATCCTGATCTTTTCCGCATATCTGCTTAGTGATTCGGAGATCCTCGGAAATGTAAAGCAGCAGGCAAGACCGGATACCTGGTCTATGATCGGTGTGGGAGGAAGCTTTGAAGAGGAGTTTACCTGCAAAACGAACCGTCTGTCCGGTGTGGAGCTTTTTCTTTCTACAGAGAGTGCATCGGTTGCTGGAACGTTTCAGGTAACGCTGTATCAGAATGAAAGGGAAATCCAGAGCTGGCAGGCCAGCAGACTGACCATATCGTCGGGGGATACCACGTATTTCCGGCTTGACCAGAAGCTTACGGAATGTAAGGGGCAGAAATTCCGGATCGTTTTAGATGGCGCAAAAGGGGATACCGGAGTGGCAGCAGGGTTGGTGAGCCAGAAGGATGATACACAGACACTTGCCTATCGGATCATTTCCAGGCCATTTCCAAAATCACTGGTGTTTCTGGTGATTGGAGCGGCGGCAGCTGTGATGCTGGTGATCTTTGCATTCCTGAAACGCAGACGGCTCCGGGCAGAAGTGGTGTTTGCCGTTGTTTATATTTTTATGAGTATCTGTACGCTGGCGGCGGTTCCGGCCTTTAATTCGCCGGATGAGTATAGCCATTATCTGAGAAGCTATGAGGTTTCCAGAGGATATCTGACGTCGGAAGGCAACGGAGGAAACGACTTATTCTCATATGGAAGGACGTTTAACAGTGGTCTGGTTCCGGAATTTTCCGCCAAGGATCATGTATCATTATGGGATATCGGAGAGAATGCAGATCAGCGTATCGACCGGGAAAAAACACAGTTTTACGGATTTGGAAATACAGCTTTGTATGCACCTACTTCGTATCTTCCCCAGGCAGTAGGGATCCGCATTGCAGATCTGTTTACGGACCGGCCGATGGTTCTTGCCTATGCGGGAAGGATCGCCAATATGCTTATGTTTGGACTGTTCTTTTTCTTTGCCATTCGTCTGACGCCTGTTGGGAAAAATTTCCTCGTACTTCTGGGACTGGTACCTGTGAATATCCAGTCAGCAAATTCCATGTCAGCAGATGCCCTGGCCCTGGCTCTGACAGTTGCTCTGGCTGCCTTTGTACTGGCTATGCGATATAAACAAAAAGAAGTGATGAGTAGAAGACAGCTGATATGGATGTACGTGCTGACCGGATTCCTGTGCCTTTGCAAAGTGGTTTACATGCCGTTTTGCCTGCTCCTGTTCCTGATTCCGAAAGAACGGTTTAAAAGCAGGAAAAATTACTGGTTTCATGTGGTCTGTGCAGGAGCTGTGATCCTGATCTTAAGTTTCGGCTGGCTGGCCATTGCGTCCCGATATCTCTGTGAGTCACAGCCAGGTGTGGATACAGCTGCACAGCTTGTGGGGATCCTGAAGGATCCGGCTGCCTTTGTCCTGACTTTTGTGCGGAGCCTGGATAATTTTGGTGTGACCTATCTTACAGAAATGATAGGAAGTAATCTTGGATGGCTGAACATTCCTGTCTGTGCCCTGCTGGCAATAGGATATCTTCTGATCCTGGTCCTTCAGGTTTCCGGGAATGATGATATATCGGGAATCCGTCTGGATCTTCCGGCAAAGGGCATTCTGGGAGGAGTCAGTCTCCTGGTATTTGCGCTGATCTTTGTAACGTTATATGGACAGTGGACAGCCTATGGCTACGATAAGATCCTGGGCGTGCAGGGACGATATTTTCTGCCACTTCTTTTTCCACTGATTCTTGCGCTGAAGCCCAAACGGTTTGCCGAAGGAGCCGGGGAAACACCATGGGGAATGTTTCTGGGAGCCTGGAGTATCGATCTGTGTGTTTATGCGACACTTTTCGTGCAGGCATTGTGCCGTTTTGCATAAGGTGTCGGATCTGGTCGAGCAAAAATCCTTGACTGGCTGAAAACAAAATATTATAATCAAATCTGTAAATAACAGAAGAAAAAACTGTTCTGAAAAAGGATAAACAGGCAGATAGAAGTACGATTTCCGGAAAGTGGGTGTACAACATTGGACGGAGATGGAGACGCTATCTGCCTTTTTTTCTGAAATGAAATACGGCATGAGTGTGGATAACTCTGCGGTTTTATGTGGATTTTATGTGGAATACATGTGGATAAGGTGTGGATAAAACACAAATACCGCCGTTGAAGCGTTAAATACGGGAAAAAGCTTGACATATTCAATATTATTAAATATAATTTTCCCATACATTACAAAAATGTTACAAACATGTAAAGGAAATCGTAATGATCCGTATTTATCCGGAAAGCGATGATAATGGGGGCTGTGATATCGCATCGGAGGATTATGGGCTGTTACAGAAAATGAAACGCAAGGAATGAGATTATGAAAGTTGAGAAAGATTTACGCGAGGCTGACGGAGTGCAGGATGAACGTAGAAATGGAAAAACCGGAGGAAATTCCGCGCGCAGTTTTGCAGTGCTGACATTATGTGCAGTTTTGGCGATGGTTATTTCTCTGGGGACAAGGACATTTGCAGAAAGTGAGGGAGGCAGGGTTTATGCAGCCTCAGATGGAGGAGAGGGCTCTCCCTATGAAGAGGTTGCTGTTCCTACCGGGATCGCAGGTGTGGTTTCAGGAGTTACGGATACACCATTATCCGGAAGCACGGTTACAAGGATCGGAAGCTCCTGTGAGCAGGTGATTGTAGGCCAGAGAGTACAGAAAGTAACCAATACTGCTGCAGATCTTAATGTAAGCTCCTCTATGGAAAACAAAGTAAATGAACTTGATGCAAGGTCGATCACACTGGCAGAAAATCCCACACTGATGTCAGATGAAGACTATGATACACTTCTGAGGATCGTGGAGGCAGAAGCAGGAAGTGAAGATATCAAGGGCCGTGTTCTGGTGGCTAACGTCATCATGAACCGTGTAAAAAGCGAAGATTTTCCGAATACGGTGACAGAGGTTGTCTGGGATAACAGTGACGGCGTTCCGCAGTTTTCACCGACCTATGATGGCAGGATCAATGAAGTTGCAGTTTCCGATGAAACAAGGGAAGCGGTCAAGCAGGCGCTGAAGGGTACGGATTATTCTGAAGGTGCACTGTTCTTTATCCAGAAATCTGCAGCAGAGGAACATAATGTGAAATGGTTTGAAAAGGACCTGAAGAGGCTCTTTAAATACGGGGTCCATGAATTTTATACATATAAATAGGAAGAACTGATGCAGTACAGAAGGAACCAACCGCCGGCAGAAACAGACCGGCGGTTTCTTTTTATCCGAAAGCTGTGAATATCTGTCTGATCATAGGGTGGGATTGGGCAAGACAGATTCTTTTTTAAAAGTGGTGGCATTTTCCATAATTCCATGCTATAATGTGATAACGTTGAAAAGAAAACGAATATCTTACAATAGAAAGGCGGAACACCAATGCAGGTATTGTACAAGAGCACCAGAGGAAAAGAGCAGGCAGTTACAGCGTCTATGGCCATACTTAAGGGCCTTTCTGAGGACGGCGGACTGTTCGTGCCTGAAAGCATTCCACAGCTGGATGTACCAATGGACAAGCTGGCACAGATGACCTACCAGGAGACAGCATATGAGGTAATGAGCCGTTTCCTTACAGATTTTACCGAGGATGAGCTTAAGAACTGTATCAACAAAGCATACGACAGCAAATTTGATACAGAAAAGATCGCGCCTCTTCATGAAGCGGATGGGGCATATTTCCTGGAACTGTTCCATGGCGCGACCATTGCATTTAAGGATATGGCACTTTCCATTCTTCCGCATCTGATGACAACTGCAGCGAAGAAGAATAATGTTAAGAATGAGATCGTGATCCTTACCGCAACATCAGGAGATACCGGTAAGGCTGCCATGGCAGGCTTTGCAGATGTGCCGGGAACGAAGATCATTGTATTTTATCCGAAGCATGGTGTCAGCCCGATCCAGGAGAAACAGATGGTAACTCAGAAGGGTGCCAACACTTATGTGGTAGGTATTACCGGTAACTTTGATGATGCCCAGACTGCAGTTAAGAAGATGTTCAATGATCATGAGCTGGCAGCAGAGCTGGATCAGGCCGGCTTCCAGTTTTCTTCTGCAAACTCTATTAACATCGGTCGTCTTGTTCCTCAGATCGTATATTATGTATATGCCTACGCATCACTGGTACGCGACGGCAGGATCAAAGACGGACAGGAGATCAATGTGGTAGTTCCTACCGGAAACTTCGGAAATATCCTTGCTGCATACTATGCGAAACAGATGGGACTTCCGATCCACAAGCTGATCTGTGCATCGAATGAGAACCGTGTTCTTTATGATTTCTTCCGCACAGGAACCTATGACAGAAAGAGAGATTTCATCCTTACGACATCTCCTTCCATGGATATCCTGATCTCCAGCAATCTGGAAAGACTGATCTATCGTCTTACCGGAGAAAATGCTGAAAAATGTGCAGAGCTTATGAAATCCTTAAGTGAGGGCGGCGAATATACCATTACTGACGATATGAAAGCACAGCTTGTTGATTTTTATGGTAATTTCTGCAGTGAAGATGAGACTGCACAGGCCATCAGTGATATCTACAAAAACAGCAATTATGTGATCGATACGCATACTGCAGTTGCAGCCGGCGTATATAAGAAGTATGTAAGTGAGACAGCGGATCATCTTCCGACAGTGATCGCCTCTACTGCAAGTCCGTATAAATTCACAAGAAGTGTTATGGAAGCACTTGGTGAGGAGCATAAAGATCTGGATGATTTTGGCCTTGTAGATGCATTAAGTGCGCTTTCCGGAGTACCTGTTCCACGTGCAGTTGAAGAAATCCGTACTGCTCCGGTTCTTCATGACAGGGTGGTAGATGCAGTGGATATGCCGGCAGCAGTAAAGGATATCCTTAAGATCAAATAATAATTGATAATAAAATCAGTAAGAAAATGTATTTTCTGTTGAAAAAGCACAAATACTGGTTTATAATAAAAACAACGAAAACCGAATCCTGGAATGTTCGATCCCCCTTTTCTTTTTGAACCTACATTGACATTTTGGGAATCCAAAATCGCAGGTTGGATGTCAGACCTCACGTCGTGGTAGGCAGAAGACACTGTTGAGGATACCCACCTAGCATCTGCTAGGCGTCAAAAATAAGGGAACGGCATCCCGGGATTAATCGGTTAAAGACATAGAGCCGGTTAGTGGCTCTTTTTTCATATATGGGAGGAATTACAGCATGAGTGTTTCTGAAAGGAAATTTGGGACACTTCCTACAGGGGAAGAAGTAAAAATCTATCATCTTGAGAATAAAAAAGGTGCCTATGCTGAAGTGCTTCAGTATGGTGCGATCCTGGTGAAGATATGTGTTCCGGATAAGAAGGGAGATCTGAAGGATGTGGTCCTTGGATATGACGATATCCGGGGATATGAGATTAATGGATGCTTTTTCGGTGCGATCATTGGAAGAAGTGGAAACCGTATCGAGAATTCCAGATTTTTTATTGATGATAAAGAAGTGGTTCTTGCAGAGAATGAGAATCATAACAATCTTCACAGCGGTCCGGATGGTTTTGAGAAAAAGCTGTGGGAAGTAAAAGAAATTTCCCAGGAGAAGAACAGCGTGGATTTCTTCCGCATCAGTCCGGATGGAGAGAACGGATTTCCGGGAGAATTTTCCATTGTTGTGAAATATGAATTCACAGAGGAAAACGAACTGAAGATTTTTTACAGAGGACGCTCTGATGCAGCTACCGTTGCCAATATGACCAACCATTCTTATTTTAATCTGAACGGAGAAGGCAGCGGAGATGTGCTTGACCAGGAAGTATGTATTCATGCGAAGTATTTTACTCCGGTAAAAGACAGCCAGTCCATTCCTACCGGTGAATATGCACCGGTGGCGGGAACGCCGATGGATTTCAATGTTTCCAAACCGATCGGCAGAGACATTGAGGCGGACTTTGAACAGCTGAAGTTTACAGGCGGTTATGACCATAACTATGTAACCGATAATTATGCAAAGGGCAATGTCCGTTCGATCGCTACTGCATACTGCAGGGAATCCGGTATCGGTATGGAGGTTTCCTCCGATTGCCCGTGTGTGCAGTTCTATGCAGGCAATTTTGTTAAGGATGAGAAGGGAAAGAACGGTCATATTTATCATGAACGTTATGGATTCTGCCTGGAGACACAGGTGGAGCCAAATGCAGTCAATGTAGAGGATTTCCATTCTCCGATCCTGCTTCCCGGTGAAGAGTACAGCTCCGAAACGGTTTACCGTTTTTTTGTGAAATAACAGATAAACAGAAATAAAAGAGGTGCGAGAAGGCAATGCAGATACGTGTGGCAGAAGAGAGAGATGCAGCAACACTTTTAGAGATTTATTCCTACTACGTAGAAAAAACTGCGATCACATTTGAATACGAAACACCTTCCATAGAAGAGTTTACGCAGCGAATCCATGATATAAAGGTGAAATATCCGTATATTGTGGCAGAAGAGAACGGAGAGATCCTGGGATATGCCTATGGTTCGGCGTTTCACCCGAGGGCTGCTTATGGCTGGTGTGCGGAGATGTCTGTTTATGTGAGACATGACCGGCGGGGCAGCGGTGCAGGAGGCAGACTCTATCGAGCCTTGGAGAGTCTTCTTGCAGAGATGGGAATTCTGAACCTGAACGCCTGCATTGCAGTTGCACCAAAAGATGATGAATACCTGACCAGTGCCAGTGTGGATTTTCATAAGCATTTCGGCTATAAGCGTGTGGGAGAGTTCCACAGATGCGGCTATAAGTTTAACCGCTGGTATAATATGGTATGGATGGAAAAGATGATAGGCGAACATAAGAGCCTGCAGCCGGAAGTAAAGCTTTTTCCGGAAATCCAGGATAAGATCGGATTTGAACGTTTTTCCTGGTGAAAAAAGAAACCTGAGGGAGGTCAGCATGGACGAGGAAAAGAAAAATATAATCCAGCTCATGCTGGGATTTGTGCGCAGGGCAAACGGAGATCATGTCAGTGCATATGCGGCCCAGGCAGCGTATTTTCTGATCATGTCTTTTATCCCGTTTATACTGTTTCTTACAACGCTGATCCGTTATACACCGTTAAGCTATAATGTTGTCAGGGATGCCATCATCGGGTTTGTGCCCGGAAATCTGCAGACCTTTGTGCTGAGCATTGTGGTAGAAGTATACAAAAGAAGTACAGCCATCGTGCCGTTGTCTGCGTTGATGGCGCTCTGGGCGTCCGGAAAGGGAATGCAGGCGATCACCAATGGCTTAAATACCATTTATCATGTAAAGGAAACCCGAAACTGGCTGATGACCCGAATCTATTCGGTTTTTTATATGCTGTTGTTTGTGCTGGCGATCATTGTCACTCTTCTGGTCCTGGTTCTTGGTAATCGAATCCAAGTAGCTGCACAGAGAACCATTCCGATTCTCGGGAGACTGCTGGCCAAGGTTATAGGGGCCAGGACATTGCTTGTATTTGCCGTGCTGTTTGCAGTGTTTCTGGTCCTTTATAAAGTGCTTCCAAACCGAAAGGCAACCTTTAAAAGCCAGCTTCCGGGTGCATTTATGATCGCAGTGGCATGGATGATATTTTCCTATGGATTTTCCCTGTATTTTGAATTTTTTCCGAGTTTTGGAAATATGTACGGAAGTCTGACTGCGCTGATCATGGTAATGCTGTGGCTGTATGTGTGTATGAACCTGCTTCTTTACGGGGCGGAGATCAATGCCTACTTCGAAAATGAATTCCGAAAGGCCCAGAGATCTGTAAAAACACTTCTTTCCAAGAAAGAAAATGAAAAAAACAGTTCCAAAGAATCCTGACTTTGCGCTTGACAGAAGGCAGACCTTGTGGCATAGTATTAAAAGACAGAAAAGCTGTGAAGGTGTTTATAGAGGATCATTTTCTCACAGAGAAGGGAAGTCACCGGCTGTAAGCTTCCCCGGGTTCAGATGGTTCTTGAATTTCCCACCGGAGCTTCCTCTCTGAAGTAGCAGTAGGAGATGACGTAAGCTGCGCGTTAAGCAGACAAGAGGTGCCCGTGATCTTTTCATGGGAAACTGGGTGGTACCGCGGATATTCCGTCCCTTTTATAAGGGACGGTTTTTTTATTGCCCATATCTGGATCTTCGGGGTGGGCGGCGGATCATTTGATCATTTTAATTAAAGGAGAAATAGACCATGGATATGAAAGAAAGACTTCAGGAACTGGCTGAAAATGCCAGAAAACGGATCGAGGAATCCGAGGGCCTGGATAAGCTGAATGATGTGCGTGTTGCATATCTTGGAAAAAAAGGTGAGCTTACTGCAATCTTAAAAGGTATGAAGGATGTTGCTCCGGAAGAGCGTCCGAAGGTTGGACAGCTTGTCAATGAGACAAGAGCTAAGATCGAAGAACTTCTGGAAGCCTCCAAAAAGGATTTTGAGGAGAAGGTCCGTGAGGAAAAAATGAAGGCAGAAGTGATCGATGTAACACTTCCTGCAAAGAAAGCGAAGATCGGTCATCGCCATCCGAATACTATCGCTCTGGAAGAAGTTGAGCGTATTTTCATCGGAATGGGCTATGAGGTTGTGGAAGGTCCGGAGGTTGAGTATGCGGACTACAACTTTACAAAGCTGAATATTCCGGAGGATCATCCGGCAAGAGATGAGCAGGATACATTCTTTATCAATGATTCCATTCTGCTCCGTTCCCAGACATCACCGGTGCAGGCACGTGAGATGGAAAAAGGCAAGCTTCCGATCCGTATGATCGCACCTGGCCGTGTATTCCGTTCTGACGAGGTAGATGCAACACATTCACCTTCCTTCCACCAGATCGAGGGCCTTGTTATTGATAAGAATGTTACGTTTGCAGATCTTAAGGGAACCCTTCAGGAGTTTGCAAAAGAGCTGTTCGGACCGGAGACAAAGACCAAATTCCGTCCGCATCATTTCCCGTTCACAGAGCCGAGCGCTGAGGTTGATGTTTCCTGCTTCAAATGCGGCGGAAAAGGCTGCCGTTTCTGTAAAGGTTCCGGCTGGATCGAAATCCTTGGCTGTGGTATGGTTCATCCGAATGTTCTCCGTATGTGCGGGATCGATCCGGATGAGTATACAGGATTTGCCTTTGGTGTAGGTCTGGAGCGTATCGCACTTCTGAAATATGAGATCGATGATATGCGTCTTCTCTATGAGAACGACAGCAGATTCCTGAAACAGTTCTAAAACAGTGAACACGGATCATGAGTATCCGTCTGACAGTAAATATAGAAAAAAGAAGGGACAACCAAAATGAATACTTCATTATCTTGGATTAAAACATATGTGCCGGATCTGGATGTAACGGCACAGGAATATACAGATGCCATGACCTTAACAGGCACAAAGGTAGAGGGCTTTACAGAGCTGGATGCCGATCTCGATAAGATCGTGATCGGCCAGATCGATAAGATCGAGAAGCATCCGGATGCAGATAAGCTGATCATCTGCCAGGTAAATATCGGAACTGGGAGTGTGCAGATTGTAACAGGCGCTCCAAATGTAAAAGAAGGAGATAAGGTTCCGGTTGTTCTTGATGGCGGACGTGTTGCAGGTGGCCATGATGGAAAAATGACTCCCGGAGGGATCAAGATCAAAAAAGGCAAACTCCGTGGCGTTGAGTCCTTTGGTATGATGTGCTCTATCGAGGAACTTGGAAGCACCAGAGAAATGTATCCGGAAGCACCGGAATACGGAATCTATATTTTTCCTGAGGACGCAGTTGTGGGTGAGAGCGCTGTTAAGGCACTTGGCCTTGACGATGTGGTATTTGAGTATGAGATCACTTCCAACCGTGTAGATTGCTACGGTGTTCTTGGAATCGCAAGAGAGGCAGCAGCAACCTTCCAGAAGAAATTCTGTCCGCCGATTGTAGAGGTTAAGGAAAATGATGAGAAAGCTTCCGATTATGTAAAGGTTACTGTAGAGGATCCGGAGCTTTGCCCGCGTTACTGTGCAAGAGTTGTAAAAAATGTCAAGATCGGTCCGTCCCCGAAGTGGATGCAGAGATGTCTGGCTTCCAATGGAATCCGCCCGATCAACAACTTGGTTGATATCACAAACTATGTAATGGAAGAGTTTGGACAGCCAATGCATGCATATGATCTGGATACCATCGCAAATCAGGAGATCGTTGTACGCCGTGCAGGAAAAGATGAGAAATTCGTCACACTGGATGGCCAGGAGCGTATCATGGATGAGAACGTTCTGATGATCTGTGACGGTGAGAAGGCTGTCGGCATCGCAGGTATCATGGGTGGAGAGAATTCCATGATCACAGACGATGTAAAAACGGTTCTTTTTGAGGCGGCGTGCTTCGATGGAACCAGCATCCGTCTTTCTTCCAAGAGGATCGGACTTCGTACAGATGCATCCGGTAAATTTGAGAAGGGTCTTGACCCGAACAATGCACAGGCTGCAATTGACCGTGCATGCCAGCTGATGGAAGAGCTTGGTGCAGGTGAGGTTGTAGGCGGAATGGTTGATGTCTGCAGCGAGACAAGAGAGCCATCCAGAGTAAAATTTGAGCCTGAGAAGATCAACAAACTTCTTGGAACCAGCCTTACAAAAGAAGAGATGATCGATTATCTTGGACGTGTAGAACTGGCTTATGATGAAAAAACAGACGAGATCGTTGCACCGACATTCCGTCAGGATATCCACTGTAATGCAGATGTTGCAGAGGAGGTTGCAAGATTCTATGGCTATGATAAGATCCCGATGACACTTCCTACAGGAGAGGCTACTACAGGTAAGCTGCCATTTAAGCTTCGTATCCAGGAGGTTGCAAGAGATATCGCAGAATACTGCGGATTCTCAGAGGGAATGTCCTATTCTTTCGAAAGCCCGAAGGTATTTGACAAGCTTTGTATTCCTGAGGACAGTGATCTTCGTAAAGTCATCACCATCAGCAATCCTCTTGGAGAGGACTACAGTATCATGCGTACAAGCACACTGAACGGTATGCTGGCATCCCTTTCCACAAACTATAACAGACGTAATAAAGATGTTCGTCTTTACGAGCTTGGAAATATCTATCTTCCGAAGTCCCTTCCGGTTACAGAGCTTCCGGATGAGCGTACCATGTTTACACTTGGAATGTACGGAAAAGGCGATTTCTTTGATATGAAGGGTGTATGCGAGGAGTTCTTCGAGAAGATCGGAATGAAGAAAAAGGTTACCTACGATCCAAACAGCGGAAAACCATTCCTTCATCCGGGAAGACAGGCTAACATGATCTATGAGGGTAAGGTAGTTGGATACTTAGGTGAGGTTCATCCGGCTGTTGCAGATAATTACTCTATCGGAGAAAAAGCATATATCGCAGTGATCGACATTCTGGATGTTCTGGAATTTGCTGGTTTCAACCACAAATATACAGGAATTGCCAAATATCCGGCTGTAACTCGTGACCTGAGCCTTGTAGTTCCCCATGCAGTTCTCGCAGGACAGATCGAGGAGATTTTTGATCAGAGAGGCGGAAATATTCTTGAGAGTTATCAGCTGTTCGATATCTACGAGGGCGCACAGATTGAGAAAGGTTTCAAATCCATGGCTTATTCTCTGGTATTCCGTGCCCATGACAAGACTCTTGGTGAAAACGAGATCTCCGCAGCAATGAAAAAGATCATGAATGGTCTTAACGGACTTGGAATCGAGCTGAGAAGCTGATGCTGATCTACATTGTAAGACATGGCCTGACTGAGTGGAATAAATTAAAAAAGCTTCAGGGTGCAGCGGATGTACCTCTTGCGAAGGAAGGGATCCTTCTTGCAGAAAAAACCGGAGAAGCTCTCCGTAATGTGAAGTTTGATATCTGTTTTACAAGTCCGCTCTCAAGGGCAAAACAGACAGCAGAATATGTTCTGGGGAAACGTGACGTTCCGATTATACCGGATAAACGGATCCAGGAGATCGATTTTGGTGTGTTGGAGGGTGATCAAGTAAGAGATGCAGATGGCAATTATATCGATCCGCAGATCGAGACTTTTTTCCGTGCTCCGGTAAATTTTAAACGACCGGAAAAGGGAGAGGATATTTTTGATGTGATCGCCAGGACAAAGGATTTCTGGGATGAAATAACATCAGATCCGACTCTTGCGGATAAAACAATTCTTGTTGCCTCTCATGGATGTGCAGTCCGTGCTCTTCTTCAGAATGTAGATCCTGATCCGGAGAATTTTTGGAGAGGCTCCGTGCCGCCAAACTGCTGTGTTAATCTTGTGGAAGTAAAGAATGGAAAGACAACGCTTCTGGAAGAAGATAGAGTTTATGCATAGAAAATAATGAGAAACGCAGAATAACTGTAATGGCTGTTCTGCGTTTCTTTTTTGCTTGTTTTTATTGGTGGAATTTCACAGGTTATGATTGACTAATTGAGATAAAATGAGATAAAATATATAAAAGCAATGAATGATTCAGAAAAATAAAAGTTAAACTTTACTAATTGTATAAAGATGCAGAATTGTGTTGGAATTATATGAAATCATTTAACCAAGTGCGGATTGCGAATATCCGCCTACGGATAGAGGATAATTACTGATAGCGATGTGATATATGGAATGGGGTGAGTATATGCAGTCATTAAATGAGACAAAAGCAGGGGAAAGCTACACGATCAAGTGGATGACCGGAATGCCGGAGACTATGGAACAGATCAGGCAATATGATGTCAGCGAAGGAAAGACCGTACAGATCATAAGCAGGATACTTGGCGGAGTGATCGTAGGTGTTTGCGGACGCAGGATCCTGATCAGCGATGATGCAGCCTGCCGTATAAAAGTATAAATAAAAGTATAAAATAGAAAAAAGACGAAAGGACAATTCTTTTGGCGAAGGAATTGTCCTTTCTGGTTGTTTTAGGGAAGATGTTATGATAGTATGGGAACAAAAGAGTAACTTTTTTCAAAAATAAAGACAGGGGAGGCATATTATGGGAAAAAAGTTTATGAATACAGTGCTGTTTCTGGCAGTAACAGTGGCCGCGGCAACCCTGACTGCTTATGTTGGAAAAGGCTCCGGGAATGTGTTGCTTTATAATTTTACATTTCTGGGACTTATGCTGATCATATACGCAGTGGGGCTTTTTGCAGGTTTATATCGGATGGATAACCTGTCAAGAGCACTGAAGCATGGCGCTGGTGAGATCACAGAAGTGTTTCAGCTTCCGGGAAGAGCCAGAAAAGAAGAGATTGGGCAGCTGCGAGGGATTTTCGGTGACCGCTATCTCGACAAAAAGATGGATGATTTTGTTGACAGCATCAGCAGAACGGAAGAAGGGATCGCTGAAGTAGAGGATTTTGTGAATATTGAGGATGTAGATGTACATATCCACAAGAGACTCCTTGAGATGGCTCCGGACATTTTTACAAGCCTTGGTATCCTTGGAACATTTATCGGTCTTGTGTGGGGACTTAAGAACTTCCAGCCCACAGATTATGAAGTGATGACAAGCTCGGTATCCGCTCTTGTAGATGGTATCAAAGTTGCGTTTCTGACTTCCATTTATGGAGTTGCACTTTCTGTTGTGTACACATTTGGGATGAAAAGCGGATATTCTGCGATGTCCCAGGCGATGCAGGATTTTCTGGATCGTTTTCACGCACTGGTGCTCCCTACTGCGGAGAATGAGTCCTGGAATCTCCTTGTTTCCAGCCAGAAGACACAGACAGAAGCCATGAAACAGATGGCGGAACAGTTTTCTGTGCAGATGGCAGATAGCTTTGAGAAAGTGATCACACCTACTTTTCAGAAGATGAATGATTCTCTGGACGTTCTTACCGCATCTGTGACAAAAGGGCAGCAGGATGCGATCCGGGAGATCCTGGATATGTTTTTAAGCGAGATGCATGGTTCCTTTCAGATGCAGTTTGAAGATTTTAATGATGCTCTGGCAGAACTTAAGAAGGTGCAGAAGGAGAATACAGAATATACATCAGAATTGTACAAGACCATGAGCAGTCAGCTGAGTGAAACCTTTACGAAGCAGGAACGTGCCATGAAGGATGCCATTAAGGAAATCGATGAGATGCAGAGCAGTTATATGAAGACTGCAGATCGTATTATCCGGGATAATCAGATGATCCAGCAGCTACAGAAACAGGATTACGAAAAGCTTGCCCGGCATATGCATGAAAATGAAAAAGAATCCGCAGATCTCTGGAAAACCTGCAATGCATCTATGCGCCAGTATGTGGACAGTGCTGCAGAAGGGATGAAAGCAGTTGCGGATTCCAATAGGATCAGCGAGGAGCTTCTTCGTGAAGATAAGAAGATGATCGAAGATTTTGAAGCCAGAGTGAAAGAATTTACTGAGAGCCAGAAGATGGTCAATAGTGTTCTGGATGAGGTACGCAGGCTTCTTTCTGAGATCAAGACGGCAAAAAATAACCGTGATATCCATCTGATCGCCGGACAGCCCTGGGGCTATGGAAGCAATGCCGGTATCCAGGAACTTAAGGATAAGCTGACGGGTCTGGAGGATCTTCTGGAAGGACAGGGTGCAAGACAGGAAGCGCTGCTGGATGAGATCGAGCGCAGTATCCGTGAGGCAACGAAGGCAGCACAGAAAAGCCGTTTTGGTTTATTTAAATAAGAGAGGAATTGTCAATGCGCAAAAAAAGAAAGCCGGAGGAGCATGGGTTTAATGTCTGGCGTTCTTATTCGGATATGATGGCAGGAGTTTTGCTGCTTTTTGTTCTGATCATGTGTGTGACACTTTTTCAGGCACAGAAGAGCTATCAGGACAGTCTGAAGGAACGGGATGAAAAAATCGCTCTTCAGGAAAAATATACAGAAGAGCTTCTGGAAAAACAGAATGCGCTGGATGAGCAGGCAGGAACATTAAAGAGCCAGGATGAGCAGATCAAGTCCAAGGACAAGCAGATCAAATCTCAGGATGAAGAACTGTCTTCTCTGGCAGAGAAGCTTGCCAAACAGCAGGAAACGCTTGAGGCGCAGCAGAAAAAGCTGGCCTCTCAGAAAAAGAAGCTTTCCAGCCAACAGGATACATTGAAAGAGCAGCAGTCTGCGCTGGATGAAAAAACAGAGCTTCTGGAAGAGCAACAGGAGAAGATTGACAAGATCATCGGCGTGAAAGCTGAGGTTGTGGAAGCTTTGCAGAAGGAATTTGAAAAAAAGAACCTCAATGTGGATATTGATCCACAGACAGGTGCGCTGACGCTGAATGCCAATGTTATGTTTGATTATGATCAGGCAGAGCTTACCGATTCCGGTAAGATGACATTGTCTATGGTGCTGCCGACATATTGTAAGGTGTTGCTGGATGATTCCTATAAGAAATATCTTGGCGAGATCATTATTGATGGTTATACGGATACAGACGGAGATTACAGTTATAACCTGGAGCTGTCACAGAAGAGGTCTCTGGCGGTAGCGCAGTATCTTTTGGATATTAAGAGTGATTTTCTGAAGGATTCACAGGTTCAGGAACTGAAGGATTGTCTGACAGTGAATGGGCATTCCATGTCAGATCCGGTTCTGGATGCAGATGGAAATGTAGATAAGGATGCGTCCAGACGTGTAGAGGTAAAATTCCGTTTGAAGGATGAAGAGATGATCCAGGAACTGAATAAGATCATGCAGGGAGATTCTGCAGAGTCCGACAGTACTGCTCAGAAAAAAGAAAAGAATCAGAAAGAAAATCAGGATAATAAGCAGTAATAAAATATGGCTGCTTTATATTTTATTAGGGAGGATTGGGTATGAAAAGAAAACTGGCATTGATGCTGACAATGACGCTTCTGGCTGGCAGCCTGGATTCGGGAATGCTGGTCAGTGCAGCTGATTTTTCAGCAGAAGAGAGTGTGGAACAGGCAGTGGAAGAGGAACCGCAGCCAACTGAGGAAAACGGTGCTGAGGAGGAGCTGCCATCTGATGAGGCAGCTGCTTCTGAGACAGAGCAGGTTGATGATCCCGGAGAAGATGGATCAGAAATGATAGAGTCCGATGTGAATGAAGCGGATATTTCTACGGAACTGGAAACAGATCCGGAATTGGAAGAGGAACCGGAGCTGGAAGAGGAACCGGAAAGTCTGGCAGAAGATCCTGGATCTGCGGAAGTGGAAGAAGCTCAGCTTGAGGATGGCAGTGAAGATGCATTATCTGGAGGTGCGGATAATGCAGGATTTGAATGGAACGGACTGCGATGTATTTCTAACGAAAAAGGTGAGGTTACGATCAAAGCGGTCATTAACGATGACCATTATGATAAGAATAACAATAAGATAAAAAGTGACAGATGCGCTTATGTGAATGGAAACATTCCATCTTCGATCAATGGCAAGCCGGTTGTCCGAATCGATACCGGAGCATTTTCAGACTGTATTAATATGACAAGTCTGAATATTCCGGATTCTGTAAAAGAGATCGGACGAGGAGCTTTTTCCGGTTGTACATCCCTTTCTTCCATCCGCATTCCGGATAATGGGGTGGTGGTAGAAGCAGGTGCATTCGAGCAATGTACAAGTCTTACCCGTATCCATATCCCTGCATCGATGGTCACACATGGTTATGTGGGTGAGAGTCCGGCGTATCCGGGAATTTTTGCGGGAGATGCAGGTCTGACGACGGTCACCTTTGGAAAAGGGATCACAAAGATTGCCAAAGGCTTGTTTTTGCAGTGTTCCGGTGTGAGAAAGATCGTTGTTCCGGATACTGTAAAAAATATCGAGGCATATGCGTTTCGGAGTTGTTCTGCACTTACGGAAGTGATTCTTCCGGAAGGCCTGGAAAATATTTATAATGGAGCGTTTTCCTACAGTAAGAGTTTGACTTCCATGAAGCTTCCATCTACGCTGAAATTTCTGGATGTAGGAGCTTTCGGAGATTGTACAGGTCTTACGACGATCAACATCCCACCAAAAATGAAGACCCATGATACCACAGCGGCGAACCGGCAGTGGCCAGGTCCCTTTTATGGCTGTAAAAATCTGAAAAATGTGACTTTGGACAACGGAATGGAGGAAGTTCCAAGAGGGATTTTTTATGCACCCTCCGGTGATATAGGGCTGGAGGAAATTGTGATTCCGGATAGTGTGAAATGGATCGGGTACAGTGCGTTTTTTGGCTGTAAAAATCTGAAAAAGGTGACTCTTTCCAAAAAGCTGGAGGGTATTGATTCAGAAGCTTTTCAGAACTGCAAAAATATGAAATTATCAGAACGCGACCTTCCGAAAACGCTGAAAACGATCCGTGATAATGTTTTTGCTAACTGTACAAGCCTGGAAAATGTTGTACTTCCAGATTCCCTGGAGTATCTTGGGATAAGTGTGTTCTATAACTGCCAGAGTCTGACAGAAGTAAATATTCCGGCTGGTGTGGAGACAAATGGAGCTACAGGAAATTACTATGATATGGGCGGCCCTTTTGCAGATTGCGTGAATCTGAAAAAGGTAACCTTTGGAAAAGGAATCAAGAAAATTGCACAGGGACTGTTTTACCGATGTACGGGAATCGAATCCATAGAGATTCCTTCAACGGTTACAGAAGTTGATTATATCGCATTCGGAAGATGTGTAAATCTGCAGAAAGTTGTGATCAACAGCGGACTTAAAGTTTTGTGGAAAGAGGCGTTTTACAAGTGTGAGAAGTTGGAAAACCTTACATTACCTTCCTCTGTGGAGGATATCAAGGAGTATGTTTTTAAGGATTGTAAATCACTGAAATGGGTTATGATCCCGCCAAGTGTAAAAACAATGGCGTGGTATAATGATATCACATATTTGAATGAAGATACGATTTTTGTTAATGTTTCATCTGACTTTGCAATAAAAGGTTCTACAGGTTCTTTTGCGGAAGCTTACGCAAAAAAATTCTCCATACCGTTCGTTTCAGTGGGAAACACAGAGAAAACAACTTTTAAGATCACGTTTGATAAAAATGCGAAGGATGCGAAGCTTGCGTCAAAAGATAAAACAAAAACTGTAAAAAATGGAAGTGTCTATGGTAAACTTCCGACTCCGACCAGGAAGAATTACTATTTTCTTGGCTGGTATACGACTCCTAAGGATGGGGGTAAGAAGGTTACCGCAAAAACAAAATTTAATCTGAAACGGAATCAGAATCTGTATGCCCACTGGGCAAAAGCAGATCTGAGGAAGGCAAAGATCACAGTGAAAAACTGTACTTGGAATGGAAAGCCACAGAAACCAAAGGTTACCGTGAAGTTTTACGGACAGACCTTAAAAGAAAAAACACACTATACGGTTTCTTATCCTTCCGGGAAAAATATTGAGCCGGGTAAAGTTACTGTCACGATTAAAGGTAAAGGGGTTTTTGCGAAATCTAAGAGCAAAAACGGAAGCTTTACCATTGCGAAGGCAAAGCAGACGATCAAGGCAGTGAATGAGATCTATGCAGCAACAGAGAATGGAAAAACAAAGAATTTAAGTGTTTCAGCGAAAGAGAATGCCAGGATCAGCCTGTCCAGTAATTTTTCCGGTATTGCTGTGGTGAAGGGGAAAAAGCAGGTTACACTGAAAAAACCGGGAGCTGCCACGATCACGGTCCATGCGGCTGAGACAAAGCATTATAAAGCTGCATCCGGAAAAATGAAGGTTATTTTCCAGGGGCGGCAGAATATCAGACTGGTTTCCAAAGCCTTGAAGAGTAGTGGCCTGAACCGCTATACGATATCCAGTGATAATTTTAATCAGCCGATCAGGATTTCTGTCCTTGGAGGAGCAAAATATTCCTGCGCAGTATCAAATTCCGGAAAAACAGCGGCATGGTATGAAAGCGGCAAAGGTCTGATGGTGAGAGGTCAGGGCAAAGTTGTTGTGACGGTTACTACGAAGACAAGTGCAGATCAGGTATACCTGGCTTCTAAGAGAATATTTACGATCAATCTGACGGGAAAAGTCCAGAATAGTGATTGGGTATTTAAACAGGATAGTGATGGAAAAGTGATCCTGATGAAATATACCGGAAAGGCTGTGAATGTTACAGTTCCTACAACGATCACGATCGGAATGAAAACAGTTCGGGTAAAAGGACTTGGGGACAGCGTTTTTGAAGGACAGAAGATACAGAAGGTTGTAATCGCAGAAGAGGGTGTTCTTACTATTGGTAAAAAGGCATTTAAGAACTGCACTGTACTGAAATCGGTTTCTCTTAACCGTAAGACCGTATCTATTGGTGCGGAGGCTTTTTCCGGCTGTAAATCGTTGACTTCTATTGATCTGCCGGATGGTCTGAAAGAGATTTCCGCAAGTCTGATGAAGGGGTGCAGCTCGCTTTCAGGTTCTGTCTATATTTCGAAAAATGCCAAGAAGATCGGTAGCAGTGCATTTGATGGCTGTGCTAAGATCCGTACGGTAATGGTGTATTCCAATGTGACCAGTGTTGAGGCAAATGCATTCAGAGGCTGCAATAATATTAATAAGGTTTATTATGCGGGGCCGAAATATAAATGGGCTCAGATTAAAATCGCAGGTGGCAATGAGAAGCTGACAGCGAATGTGGTCTTTAATGCAGGTGGTGGTGTTGATTCCAGCGTGGATACGAAGCTTTCAACGGATGATCTTTTCAGAAAGTATCCGGAGTTTCTGAACAATGCCGGTTTTGACAAGGTTACAGGTGATCTTCAGGGTGAGATGTTTGATGCGTTAAGTGCGGATACCAGTGCTACTTCGGGCTTTGGCACTTCAACATATTGGGCTACGGTTAAATCCAATATGCTGAACGGATTTGCGTATTCGATGTGTAATCTGTTTAATAAGGTGTATGGGACGGATTTTTCAGATGATAAACTGAAACAGAGTCTGGCTATGGAGCTTATTGTGGAAACTGCGGAGAGTTCTATGCTGACGTATGGTAACGATACTTTGGCAGAGGCTTATGATATCATTCATAATACAAAGGATCTTTCGGATCATTTCTTTGAAAATGGTGACACGAAATATCAGCTGGCTATGAAGCTGGAGGGTGTGACGCAGTATAGCAGAACTGAGCTTAATGATATGCTTGATTGGTTTTACAAGAAAAACGATAAAGGGGTTTCCAGGTGGGATACCATTGATAAAACTTTTAACAGTGCAGATGCTATTATGAGTGCAGGAGATTATCTGATGAATTTTCTGACGTTGGTTACGGTTGGAAGGGATTGCCTTGACAGACTGAGTTATCGGCTGCAGGAGGATTCTTCTTTGAAGAGGGGAATTGATCTTTTGAAACAGTATTATGACCAGCCGCTTAAGACATTGATGGTGGATTATGCGTCAGACAGGTGTATGAAGAAAGTGAAGAAGATGTTGACGAAGTCATTGACGAAGGTTCTGGATACAGTATGGACTCATAAGGGGTATACTGGCAGCTGTTATGTTGAGCTCGCGGAGCTGATCTTTAACGTTACCGGTACAATGATCCCTGGACCGACGATCGAGGGTTATAAGCAGGCATGGGTTTCGGTGTCAAATACGATGACTTTGAGAAATTCTGCTATGCAGCTTCGGAATGAGATCATTCAGGCGAAGAATAATGGTGGAGCTTCGAATCAGCAGATCGGGGATTATCAGCTACTGATGAGGACTTATCTGACTTGCCTGAAGAAGTCCGGGGGATATGTGGCGTCAGTTGTGAGGAATCCGTATGTTATGCAGGGGCATTTGGCTCGTTATGATAGTGCGTTGAATTATGAAGCTTATATTTCGGGATGTAAGTCTAATGCAGTGTATGGGAAGTGATTGAGGTTTAACTGGATCAATTAAGTCCTTTGCGGGGCTGCGAAAAGCGATAAGCTGTGGAGCAGTTATTCGGTTATGAGCAAGTAGCGAAGTGGATTGTGAATATCCGCTTGACATTTGTTCTTTTTGCTCTGGTGTCTGGCAGTGTTGTATTTGCTGGGCACCGGGGCTTTTTTGTTGGAGGTATAGAGGGACGCTAGAGGAAGGTGGAATTGGTCTGTGGGGGATGCAGTCGGGGGTGGAGGTTTTTGTGGTGTGGATGGAGAGGGGGACGCCAGAGGAAGGTGGCAGCAGCCCGGCCCGATGCCACCTTCCTCTGGCTGACGCTTCCAACCGACAGGAAAAAAACGGAGCATGGGACGGAAGCGGACTGGGCGTCCTGTCCTGAAATGTCAGACTGGTACAGAATATTCCTATAAGTATCGAAGAATACAGAAACGGGATCGTCACAGCGTATCACCATAAATATCGAAGAATACAGGAACTAGATTGGTACAGCGTATCACCATAAATATCGAAGAATACAGGGACCAGATCGGCCCAGCGTACCACTATAAGTACCGAAGAATCCCAGAACCAGATCGCAGATCGGCATAGCGTATCGCCATAAATATCGAAGAATACAGGGAACAGATCGGCACAACGTTCCATTCTGAGTACCGCAGCATACAGACAAAAGTCAACAACGCAGCACACACAACAACGCAGAACTCCTTCCGTGCCCAAGAGGGTGGGGGTGCAGGGGGAGGGCCTTCGGGCTACGGAACTCTGAGATGGCCTTCCCCCTGCATATTCCCGCATTGAAAATGCGACCGGCGTAGCGCCATCCAGCGAAGAGTCTTATTATAAAAAACAACACATATAAAATAATAAACAGGAAGATAATAGCATAATGGATGAATGATAGCAGAAAAGAAATTGTCCTATAAAAATAAACTTCCAGGAAAATCTAAAAAAATTGAAATTTATGGTTGACAAGCATAACTCCCAGTGGTATTATAACTGAGCTGTCGCAAATAATTGTTTTTAAAAAACAAACAATTAAAAAGAATTTCAGAAAAATGAAATTCGCAGTTGACAAAAGACAGAAGATATGATAAAGTATCCAAGTCGTCAACAAAACGACAACAAAATCTTAACTCAAAAATGTTTGAAAAAACTTAAAAAAGTGCTTGACAAACAAAAAGAGATGAGATAAAATAAACGAGCTGTCTGAGAGACAGACACAACAAACCTTGATAACTAAACAGTGAAACACATACGATTCTCGAAAATTTCTTTA
>NZ_QJHD01000024.1:0-71769 GCF_003184505.1 Blautia sp. BCRC 81119
TTTTGTAACATGGGACCTATAGGGCTCGAACCTATGACCCTCTGCTTGTAAGGCAGATGCTCTCCCAGCTGAGCTAAGATCCCATAACAGTTGTTCGTCTTAGGAACTCTTCCGTTCCGCAACTCGCTTTGCTATTATATAATGGTTTGTGACTTGTGTCAACACTTTTTTTCATTTTTTTTAATTTTTTAAAAAATATATGCTTTTTTGTATTTTTACAGTGGCAGGGAGGTCTGAAATCCCCTGCCACTGTAAGGATGTTATGGGCAAAGTATTGCCCATAACTTGATACTCCCGGATTGCTCCGCTGCACGCAGCTCACGCAATCCTCAAACATTCGGAATCCGCTAATTTACTACGTAAATTGCTACTTCCTCATGTTTGGCGGGGTCCAAGTTCAAAAGTCTTATCGTGCAAGCACGAACGACTTTTTGACCTTTTCCCCCTGGTATTATCTGAAGTACTCAACACCAGATTCAAAAATCTTGATATCCTGCTCTCCGTAAATATTGACAGCCACGCCTGCGTCACGACGCTCACTGTGTGCCATCTTTCCGAGAACACGTCCATCCGGGCTTGTGATTCCCTCGATGTTCATATAAGAGCCGTTTACGTTAAACTCACCCTCATATCCGGTCTCATCTACCGGTACATACTCCGTTGCGATCTGTCCGTTTTCCTTGAGTTTCTTCAGCCACTCATCGTTTGCGACAAAACGTCCCTCACCATGAGAAGCCGGATTGCAGTATACACCGCCAAGCTGTGCTTTCTGAAGCCATGGAGACTTGTTGCTGACAACCTTGGTGTAAACCATCTTGGATACGTGGCGTCCGATGGTGTTGTAGGTCAGTGTCGGAGAATCCTCTTTCTGTCCGCAGATCTCACCGTACGGTACCAGTCCCAGTTTGATCAGTGCCTGGAATCCGTTGCAGATACCAAGAGCAAGACCGTCACGCTCATTGAGGAGCTTCATAACTGCCTCCTTGATCTTCTCGTTCTGGAACGCGGTAGCAAAGAATTTCGCGGATCCGTCCGGCTCATCTCCGGCTGAGAAGCCGCCCGGGAACATGATCATCTGTGCCTGATCGATTGCTTTCTCAAAGAGCTCTACAGAATCATGGATATCTTCTGCTGTAAGGTTCTTGAATACCTTTACGTCTACCTCGGCGCCTGCTCTCTCAAATGCACGGGTGCTGTCATACTCGCAGTTTGTTCCAGGGAATACCGGAATAAATACACGCGGTTTTGCAACCTTATGTTTGCATACATAGATGCTGTCTGCTTTGTAAAGGGAACCGTCATCTGCCTTGACGTCCTCGGTTCCTGCTGCTGTTTTAAATACATTCTCCAGAGTTCCTTCCCATGTGGAAAGCGCCTCTTTCAGAGTGATCTCTGTATCACCGTAGGTGAACTTCGCATTATCCGTAACCTCACCGATCACAGTATAGGTAATGGCAAGCTCACCGACTTTTCCATCCGGAACCTCACAGATGATATCGCCGAATGCCGGAGCAAAGAAATCTCTTGGGTCAAGGTTATGCTCGATCTTTACACCCATGCCATTACCAAAGGCCATCTTGCTGACTGCAGCAGCGATTCCGTGACGGTCAAGTGCATATGCGGAGATCACACGGCCTGCCTGGATATCCTGATGTAATTTATCATACTGCTCCATAAGAGCCTGATAATCCGGAAGATCATAGGAATCCTTCGGTGCACGGAGCCATACCAGCTTGCTTCCTGCTTTTTTGAGCTCCGGTGTGATCACATCTTTTACCTTTGCAACATCCACTGCGAAGGACACCAGTGTCGGAGGAACATCAATATCATTGAAGGTTCCGGACATACTGTCCTTACCGCCGATGGAAGGAAGGCCGAATCCGATCTGTGCCGCATAAGCGCCAAGCAGTGCGGAGAACGGCTGGCTCCATCTCTTAGGATCTTCTGTCATACGACGGAAGTATTCCTGGAAGGTGAAACGGATCTTCTTATAGTCACCACCGGTTGCAACGATCTTGGCAACAGACTCGGTTACTGCGTAGGCAGCTCCATGATACGGACTCCATGAGGAAAGGTATGGATCAAAGCCGTAGCTCATCATGGTAACAGTCTCTGTTTTTCCGTTCTGTACCGGAACCTTTGCAACCATGGACTGTGTCTCTGTCAGCTGATATTTGCCACCGTGAGGCATAAATACACTGCCTGCGCCGATGGAGCCGTCAAACATCTCCACAAGACCCTTCTGTGAGCATACATTCAGGTCAGCAAGAGTATCCATCCATTTTTTCTTTACATCTGTTACATCCGGACGTTCCTCGAAAAGATTTCCGTCCTTTGACGGGATCTCAACCTCAACGGAGGTCTCCTGATGTGCACCGTTGGTATCTAGGAATGCACGGGAGATATTTACGATCTCTTTTCCTCTCCAGTTAAGGACAAGGCGTGGCTCCTCCGTTACAACTGCAACCGGAATTGCCTCGAGATTCTCTTCATTTGCAAATTTCAGGAAAGTATCCACATCTTTCGGGTCAACTACAACAGCCATACGCTCCTGAGACTCAGAGATGGCGATTTCAGTGCCGTCAAGACCTGCGTATTTTTTCGGAACCTTGTCGAGGTCGATCTGAAGTCCCGGTGCCAGCTCGCCGATGGCAACGGAAACACCACCTGCGCCAAAGTCGTTACATTTCTTGATGATATGGCTGACTTCCTCTCTGCGGAACATCCTCTGGATCTTACGCTCGGTAGGCGCGTTACCTTTCTGCACCTCAGCGCCGCAAACCTCAATGGAAGCCTCTGTGTGGACCTTGGAGGAACCAGTTGCACCGCCGATACCATCACGACCGGTACGTCCGCCAAGAAGGATGATGATATCTCCAGGATCGGAATTTTCACGGATGACCGCACGTCTCGGAGCCGCACCCATAACCGCACCGATCTCCATACGTTTTGCAACGTAGTCCGGATGATAGATTTCTTTTACAGCACCGGTTGCAAGACCGATCTGGTTTCCGTAGGAGCTGTAGCCGTGAGCTGCGCTGCGGACAAGCTTCTTCTGCGGAAGTTTACCCTTCAGAGTTTCCTTTACGGATACGGTAGGATCTGCTGCACCTGTCACACGCATTGCCTGGTATACATAGGTACGTCCGGAAAGCGGATCACGGATGGCTCCGCCAAGGCAGGTTGCCGCACCACCAAAAGGCTCGATCTCCGTCGGATGGTTGTGTGTCTCGTTCTTAAAGTTGATCAGCCACTCTTCTTCTTTCCCGTCCACGTCCACCGGTACCACGATACTGCAGGCATTGATCTCATCAGACTCTTCCTGGTCTGCAAGCTTGCCTTCTGCTTTCAGTTTCTTCATTGCCATAAGTGCAAGATCCATCAGGCAGACAAACTTATCATCACGGCCCTTGTACATCTCCTTATGGGCATCCAGATATTCTTTGTATGTTTTTTCAATAGGAGTCTTATAATCACCTTCGTCAAACTTCACGCTGGTAAGCTCTGTGGAGAAAGTAGTATGACGGCAATGATCAGACCAATAGGTATCCAGAACACGGATCTCTGTCATGGAAGGATCGCGTTTCTCTTCATTTCTGAAATAATTCTGGATATGCTGGAAGTCCTTAAATGTCATGGCGAGGTTCAGAGAAGAGTACAGCTCCTTCAGATCAGCCTCAGCCATATCCTTGAATCCGTCAAAAATCTTCACATCCTCAGGATCCGGGAATACTGTTACCAGTGTTTCCGGCTTCTCAAGACCTGTCTCACGGGAATCCACAGGGTTGATGCAGTGATGTTTGATCGCCTCAAACTCTGCATCTGTAACGGTTCCTTCGATTACATAAGTAGTTGCTGAACGGATGATCGGTGCTGCATTCTCATCCAGGAACTGTACACACTGCACTGCAGAATCGGCTCTCTGGTCAAACTGTCCGGGAAGGAATTCTACGGAAAATACACGTGCGCCCTCTGCCACATCAAATTTTTCAAGATACAGATCATCTACCGGCGGCTCTGCAAATACGGTCTTGCAGGCTTTCTCAAATACTTCATCGGAGATATTCTCCACGTCATAACGGATCAGCTCACGGACTGCTGTCACAGTGCTGATACCAAGATAATGTTTGATCTCATGTTTCAGTTCCTTTGCTTTTACTGCAAAGGCAGGTTTCTTTTCTACATACACACGTCTTACGTTGCTCATAGAAGGCTCCTTTCTCTATATCCGATAATAAGGATGGTAAACGTGCAGAAAGCATTTCAGTCTTTCTTTTCTGCTGAAAATATAGTATCATAGGAAATATCATTAGTAAAATTAATATATCTTATATCATTTATAAGCGGAGGATTTTTCACATATGGATATCAATCTTGAACTTTACAAAGTGTTTTATTACGTGGCCACGACGCTGAGCTTTTCGGAGGCTTCCAGACAGCTTTTTATCTCACAGTCTGCAGTAAGCCAGGCCGTCAAAAACCTTGAAAAAAAGCTGGGCCATACTCTGTTTGTGCGCAGTACCAAACGGGTCATCCTGACTCCGGAGGGAGAGCTTCTCCTCCAGCATGTAAAGCCGGCCCTTTCCATGCTAAACGAAGGAGAGGCTGTCCTTTCCGGAGAAGGAAATCTTACCGGTCAGCTGCGGATCGGTGCCAGCGATACTCTGTGCCGCTATTTTCTCATCCCCTATCTCCGCCGTTTCCACAAGGATCATCCGGAGGTACGGATCAAGATCATCAACAGCACTTCCATCGGATGTGCGGAGCTTCTGGAAAACGGCCAGGCAGAGCTGATCGTCACCAACTACCCGAATTCCCGGCTTTCAGCCCACACCAAGCTTCAGACTGTGCTGGAATTCCGTGATATCTTCGTGGCAAATCCGGACTATTTCACCATGGGCAAATCACCTCTTTCCATGGAAAATCTTCTGGATTATCCCATCCTGATGCTCGCTCCAAAGAGTACCACCAGCGAATATCTTCATCAGGTGTTTGCAGCCCAAGGACTGAAGCTGCTGCCTGAGGTTGAACTGAACAGCAACGATCTGCTGATCGATCTTGCAGAGATCGGACTTGGTATTGCCTGTATCCCGGATTATATGCTCCGCAACCGTCCGGGTCTGGAACCTGTCCATCTGAAAACACCTCTGCCCGCAAGAAGTGCCGTGATCGCTCATCATGAAGCACTGCAGCTTTCCCAGGCTGCCCAGTGCTTTCTTAAATATTTTTCCCAGATCTGATACGATCAAGTTCCTGCCGCTTACTGCTTTTCACGATCGAAGCAGGATACTTCCCTGATTCAGTAAAAAAGCCACCGGAATCTGCCATAAGGTTATTACGATCCTTATGTACTCAATTCCGGTGGTCTTTTCTGTTATTGATATCGGTCAGATATTATTCTTATTACTTACGCTTCAGCCTTCGGCATCACGTCTGCTGCCGCAGTGATATACTCATTCTCGATCTTACTGAACAGACCGCTGTCTGCAAGCTCTGCAAGCTTCACGTCAATCGGCATCTTGCCCAGGACCGGAACCTTCAGTTCTGCAGCGATCTCATCGATATGGCTCTCGCCAAAGACCTTGATCTCTTTTCCGCAGTCCGGACATTTCACATAGCTATAGTTCTCCACGATTCCAAGGACCGGAACCTTCATCATATCAGCCATGTTATAGGCTTTCTTGACGATCATGCGGACCAGATCCTGCGGAGAAGTAACGATCACGACACCCTCGATCGGCAGGGACTGGAATACTGTCAGCGGAACATCTCCGGTTCCTGGCGGCATATCTACAAAGAGATAATCCAATTCACCCCAGATCACATCACTCCAGAACTGTTTTACCATATTTGCAAGGACCGGACCTCTCCAGATCACCGGTGTCTCCTCATCCGGGAGAAGAAGGTTTACAGACATAACCTCGATTCCGTTTGCAGTTGGCATCGGATAGATCCCATTGTCACTGCCCTGTGCATTGCCCTTGATGCCATACATCTTCGGGATGGACGGACCGGTGATATCAGCATCCATAATGCCCACTTTATATCCCTTGGAAGCCATCAGGTTTGCCAGGGAGCCTGTTACGAAAGATTTACCCACGCCTCCCTTTCCGCTGACAACTCCGATCACATGTTTTACGTCAGAAAAAACATTTGGTTCTGCCATGAGGCTCTGGGGCTGTTTCTGTCCGCAGCCTTCACAGCTTGATTTGTTGCAGGATGTATTGCTACACTCTTTTGCCATAATAGATTCCTCTCATTCTTTGTATTTACACAGACAGAACTGGCTCTCTGTCCGTGTATTTTTCTCATTCACGATCTCTCATGAACTCCTTACCTTACTTCATAAATCTGTCGATCGCTTTTTCCAGTTCCTTGATAGCATCCCTGTCTCCATGCTCCACTGCATCCACGATGCAGTGTTCTATATGATCCTGCAGGATGATCTTGCCTGTATTATTGATCGCAGATTTTACGGCTGACAGCTGGATCAGCACTTCGCTGCAGTCACGTCCTTCCTCCACCATACGCTTAATGGATTCCATATGCCCGATGGCCCTGGAAAGTCTGTTGAGCACGGCCTTGGTCTGTGCGTGGCTGTGATGATGAGAATGTGTGCCATCGTGAGTATGCACATGTTCCTGTTCCCCATGGGTATGTTCAAGAACGGTTCCATCCTCGAGAACGTGCACATGTGTTTCTTTCATGTGTATTTCCTCCTTCAGATCTCCGTGAAAGAACAGCGCTGCCGGATCATAGATGTCTGAATGTCAAAAATGATGGTTCCGTCTTCCAGTACTGTCTTCTCGTAGGAGACATCCTTCCCCTGAAATTTCTGTTTCACATACGCTTCCGGATCTGCAATCTCCACTTCTTCCACAAATACATCACGCATCTGATTTCTCGGACATTTGTTAAAAATTTCCCAGATTACTTCGTACTCTTTCATCTGTGCCTGTTCCTTTCTTAGTCATCCTATCTATTATAATAATTTTATGTTTTTTTGTCAAAAATAATTGCACTCACGCAAATATTGTCGTATGATACATATTAAAAATATTACTGCTCTGTCCGTGGGCAGTAAACATATATTAATGTGATAAATCAAAGGAGATAAATTTCATGCAGCTTTTAAAAGACAGAATTCTGACAGACGGCGTAGTAAAAGAAGGAAATATTTTAAAAGTGGACAGCTTCCTGAATCATCAGATGGATATTGACCTGATCAACGAGGTCGGCAAAGAATTCAAGAAACGTTTTGACCACTGTCCAATCACCAAGATCCTTACCATCGAGGCTTCCGGTATCGGTATTGCCTGTATTGCGGCACAGTATTTCCATGTACCGGTTGTATTTGCCAAGAAAGCACAGAGTGTGAACCTTGACGGCGAGATGTACACCACCAAGGTAGAGTCTTTCACCCACAAGAAAGTTTACGATGTGATCCTTTCCAAGAAATTTCTCGGACCGGAAGATCACGTACTCCTGATCGATGATTTTCTTGCCAATGGCTGTGCACTTCTCGGTCTGATCGACATCGTTAAGAAATCCGGCGCAACTCTTGAAGGAGCCGGAATCGTTATCGAAAAAGGCTTCCAGTCCGGCGGACAGACCATCCGTGACATGGGTATCCATCTGGAATCCCTTGCTATCATTGATTCCATTGCTGATGGCAAACTTACTTTCCGTGAATAAGATTTATCATAAAAAATACTCCTGGAAACTTATATACATTGTTTCCGGGAGTATTTTTATTTTTATCACAGCCAGATCATGATATCATTTCTGATCTATGCATCTGCACCCTTTTCCGCTTTCTCTGAAGGTGTCGGAGTTACTGTTTCCTCCGGTGTCGGTGTTCCGGAAATTTCCGTTTCTTCCTTTTCCGATGAAGCCGATGCAGCTTCCGGTGTATTTTCATCTATATCCGGTTCTTCCGTCACCGCAGCTTCCGGTGTCACTGTCGGCGTTGGTGTGGCAGTTGCCTCCGGCATGATCTCTTTTTCTTCATAATATCCGTCATCCACAAGCATCTGATAATTATCTGCATCGATCAGCTGGATATCACTGGTCACAGTTCCCACGATCTTGGTCCCGTTGTCATACTGCTCATAATCGGAGATCTCCGGCTTCTCCCCTTTCAGAAGAGTATCCACCATCGTCACACAGTCATTTGCCAGTACACGGTTATCAAACAGCAGATCATCCTCAATCTTTCCCTGGATCACAGCGGTCACTGCTTCTGCCTCACAGCCGCCTCCTGTGATCATAGGCCAGCCATCCTCTCCAGACACATGTCCTGCATCCTCCAGGGCATCCACAGCCCCAAGTGCAAGGTCGTCAGCACCTGTGCAGATAATATCCGGCGCACCCTCTGTATAATTCTGAGAAAGGATCTCCGCCATATCATTCTTTGCGGTATTTCTTCCGGAACGCATCACTGCAGTATCATCAAAGGTCAGCTTTCCTGAAGTACATACCAGTGTTCCATCGTCGAAATATTCCTGAAGCTTCTCCATCACTCCATTATAAAAGAACAGTGCGTCACGATCATCCGGAGAGCCCATAAGAAACTCAATGGTCAGAGTTTTCTTTTCTTCCCGTGCTTTCTCCAGATCCATTTTTTTTATGATGGAATCTCCCACCATTTTTCCGGCTTTTCTTGTATTAAAGGTAACATAATAGTTGACCTTATCTGTATCCATGATCAGCTGATCGTACGAAATCACGGGAATGGATTTCTCGTACACCTGCTCCAGCACATCGTTCAGGCTGTAAGCATCTGCAGGTGCGATGACAAGTGCAGAAAGCTCTTCATCGTCCAGAATGGACTGGATCTGGGATACCTGCGTATCACTGTCTTCATCTGCCCAAAATATCTCTGCATCATATCCATCATCTTCCAGTGTATTCTGAAGAGTTTCTCCGTCAGCAGACCAACGGGAATCATCTGCTGATGAAGGCAGAAACACACCTACTTTCTTATCTGCTGCCGCAGTTTTTTTTGCTTCTTCTTTTTCTTCTTCCTCTGCATCATTGCTGTTTTTGGCTTTTCCTTCCGGGTCTTCAGACTCCACACTTTCATTGGCTGCCTCTGTCGCCTCTTTGTTTTTTCCACAGCCGGAAAAGGCTGCTGTAAAGACAAAAGCTCCCAAAAGCAGGATTGCTGTTTTTTTCTTCATGATCAAATCTCTCCTATAAGCCTTTATAGTCCTTTGCCAGTGATTTCAGATAGTCTCTGTAGGCGGCTGCAGATTTCTTGGGTTTCAGGATACGTACACTGCCGCCCATCCCGGTCAGCCAGCCGTAGAATTTTCCATTTTCCGGAAGCTCTGCAGTTACCGTCAGATCTCCGCTATCTTTCATCTTATATTCTGCATCTGTGCCGAAAAAGTCACGCACCTCCGCCTGTACAGCTCCGGTACAGAGAAGTTTTATTTCTTTTTTTATGGTTCCGGCTGAAGCCTCAAGAAGCTTCCGGTACCCTGTCACAGAGGTCTCATGAATATCTTTAGTTTCATGAATCTCCTTAGCTTCCGCAGTCAGCCCGGGTTCTTCAGACGGCTGTTCCTCTCCGGCACTCTCACCGGCAAGATAATACCCACCCGGCCGTTCTCTTGTATAACGGATATCCATTCCAAAAGAACGTAATACCTCCACATCATCATAAATGCTTTTTCGCTCTGCACGGATTCCCTGTTTCTCAAGATTCTCAAGGATCTTCTGCATAGATATTACCCGATGCTCCCCTGTTTCCCGCAGCATTTTTTCAAGGTACAGGATCTTCGCCTTCTGATTGTTTGATTTTGCCATACTGCCCTCTTATCCTTCGTTTTTTACAAAGCGATGGAAAATATAGGAGTTTGCCTCCTGTTCCTCGCTGTCGTCCAGTTTCTCAAGTTCGATCTTTTTACCGTATTTCTTTTCCAGTGCACGGCTGATCAGAAGATCTGCAAGCTGCGGGTTTTTGGGAAGAAGCGGTCCGTGAAGATACGTACCGATCACATTTTTGTATACAACCCCTTCCTCACCGGATTGTCCGTCATTTCCGTATCCTGACAGAACCTTTCCCAGGGATCTGTTGTTTCCGATGGTGGTACGCCCTCCATGATTTTCAAAACCTACGATGGGCATATCAAAAAGATCGCTCTGCATCACAATGTTTCCAATAAGGCGGCCTTTTCCCTGCTCAGTGCTCATATCTACAAGCTTCAGACCCTCGATCATTCCCTGATCCGTCTTATAATAATTTCCAAGGAGCTGATACCCTCCACAGATTGCGATCACAACTCCATTGTCTTCCACATACGCCTTGAAATCCTTCTGGATTTCCTTCAGCTTTTCACATACCAGCATCTGTTCTCTGTCGGAGCCACCACCAAGAAGTACGATATCCAGTTTGGAAAAATCGATTCTGTCATCCAGTTCATAAGCTATGGTTTCTGCCTCGATTCCTCTCCAGAGACAGCGCTTCATCAGACACTGGATATTTCCTCTGTCACCGTAAAGATTCAGAAGATCCGGATATAAATGCCCTATCGTTATCTTCATTTCTCACCCTCCAGTTTCTTCAGGATATTTCTGGTGCCAAACAGCGCCGTATAATTTACAAGTACATAAAGATTGCCGCATCCATCCCCGATTCGTTTGCGGATGGCTGTCTCCACATCATTTTCCAGCATGGACGGGATATCCACATATTTCAGACGGAGGCGCATATCCTGACACCGGATACCACTGACTGTGATGGAATTGATATTGTCCCCTCCGAAAAGATCAAAATCCACATCCCAGAGCCAGGAGATATCTTTTCCATCCTGTGCATTATCATTGATCACAATGATGATATCCTTTGGTGATCCGTCCTGCATCACAGCTGAAATGTTCTGGTTAAAACCGGCCGGATTCTTGGCAAGATTCAGAACAACACTGGTGCCCTTGATCCGAAACTGTTCATTGCGTCCGTTCTCCGGATTAAACTTCCGGAGCATCTCATTAAAATGCTCCGCCTTAAAGCCTGCGGTACGAATTCCCGCATAGGCAGCCAGAATATTATACACATTATAGAATCCCTTATAATTGGCCACGATCCGTTTATCCTCCACTGTAAAGGCAATCTGATCATCCACCTTCACATCTGTGGCATCAAAGTCGATCTCCGGACGTTTAAAGCCGCATTTCGGACATCTGTAGTCTCCCAGCTGACTGTAATGATAGAAGCTGTAGATCAGCCTTTCTCCACAGCACTTACAGAACCGGCCCTCACGGATCTCGTTTGTTTTGTTCTCGATCACCGGTTTGCTGATCCCGTAGGTTACAAAAGGATTTCCGCAGTCCATGGCAAGATATGCAGACAGTGCATCATCACCATTGACAATGACCTTCATATCCGGAACCTTTTTCATCATTTCTTCCAGAATGTTCATAGTGATATCGATCTCGCCATAACGGTCCAGCTGATCACGGAACAGATTGGTCATAACCATATAATCCGGTCTGATCCTTGTGAACACATGTCTTGTGGATGCCTCATCCACCTCGATACAGGCATAATCCGCATCCAGTTTTCCGCTGAATTTTGCCCCCAATACAAAGGCTGCCACAACTCCGTTGAGCATGTTGGAACCGGTATGATTGCAGATGACCTTTTTTCCCTCTGCCTCAAGGCCTGCGCACAGCATGTTATTGGTTGTGGTCTTTCCGTTTGTTCCGCATACTACAAATATTTTTTCTCTTACCTGAGAAGAAAGCTCTTCCAGGATATCCGGACAGATCTTCATCGCGACCTTACCGGCCCAGGTCACACCCTGCCGGCCCATAAGCTTACAGACATGTCCTGTGATCTTTGCTGCCATCACAGCAATGGTTGTTCTTATTTTCATAATCTTCTGATTCCTTTGTTTTTATTTCTCTTACCACAGATCTTCCGCTGTCAGGAAATCGGTACAGATTCCTTCTGCTCCCTGCGAAATGTATCTTCTGGCCTGGTCACGGTCATTAACCGTATAAACATACAGACTGATCCCGTTTTTTTCAAAGATCTTCTCCGTTTCTTCTGACCAATACTCCCAGTATACTGTTGCTGCCGGAATTCCCTTTTCTTTACAGAAGGATGCAATATACTCCAGCTCTTCCACAGAATACTCCTGCCACAGTGAATATACATAGGAAGGAAAAGAATAGAGCATGGCCGTTCCGGGAAACATTGCTTCATTGTAGATTTCCGGAATGATCCGATCCAGCGTCTCACCGGCACCTGCATTCCTGGCAATTTCCACATAATCACTGTAATCCTCCAGTGTTCTCTGATAATTGCGAAGAGAATACTGTTTGGAATCGATCAGCACATATGCATCCGGATAATCTTTCAGAAGAAGGAAAAAATCCTCCAGTGTCATGGGGGTGTATTTCCCATATATTTTACTTTGTCTGAATTCCTTTTCTGTAAGGACTTTTTTTCCGTTGCCATCCCACTGTCCCATGGGATCGTTCCAGTTATGCCTGCAGACCCATACTCCATCGGATGTCCTGGAAAGATCCAATTCAAAAAGACGAACTCCCTGTTCATACATGAACAGAAATCCCTCTCTGGAATTCAGGTAATCCTTTCCGTCCATACCTCCCAGAGCATGTGCAATGGTCCTGTAGTCCTTCCAGCTAAATCCTCCTGATGTATTCCGGGCAGTTTCTGTTTCCGGGAAACTACCTCCCAGAAGAAAAAGTGATACAAACAGTATTTCCAATGTCAGTATAAAACGTCGCATCATCTCAGGCAACAAAAAAATGCACAAGACGTAAAGGAAAACATTTCCTCGCTGCTTTCCTTTTTATCTTCTGCAAATTTATCATATCCGGGAACCTGTCCCAAATCATTCCTATATTGTTTCTGTCCGGGAATACCAAAAATCCCACCGACCATGTTTATCATCCTTTCGCATACGTGTAGTCGTATTTCATACATTACCGATTGTACGCTAAAAAAGGATAATAATCAAGTTAATCCTCTTCTTCCTCGTCATATTCCTGCTGAAGTCTCAGATATTCATCATATTTCTCGTGTGCATTCCGATTATAGGATCGGGAGATCGGTATTACATGCTCTCCGATATGGAAGCTGTCATTTTCAGCTCCTGTGACCCGTTCCATATTTACTATAAAGCTCTGATGACACCGCAAAAATGTACCGTCGTCAAGCTGTTTTTCGAAGTCATTCAGCTTACCTCAGGTTTCCTTTTCTTTTCCAATTCTTCCAATAAAAGCTCGCCGCTTTTAAATATCCGAATTTCTGACCCTGGAACGATCCGCTCAAGCTGTTTGTGAAGTTTTCTCGCATCCGCCTGCATATCATCACAAATGGCAATGGTCATCATCGTCATATTTATGTATCCCCTTTTACTCCATCATTGTTACTTTTTGTTCTATATATTATACCATGATTTGTTATTCAAATTATGATATCTTAATGTAATTTATGGTCGAAAACCCACCATTTATGCATTTTTTCGAGTTTTTTGGAATATAAAAAAGGACATCTGCATTTCTGCAAATGTCCTTTAAATCGGTCAGAAGTAAATTATACAAGCTCGATAAGAACTTCCATTGCTGCATCGCCTTTACGCTGTCCGATCTTAACGATTCTTGTGTAACCACCGTTACGATCTGCGTATTTCGGAGCGATCTCGCTGAACATCTTGTCAACCATGTCAACTTCTTTTGTATTTTTCTTTCTGCCAGCGCCCTTAGCAGGAACCTCTGTTACAGGATAGAAAACTTTCATCATCTCACGACGTGCATGAAGTCTGGAAGGAGCATCTTTCTTGATCTCTTTCTGAACTTCATCGTAAACTGTTTTCTTTTTGCCGTCTACGACTTCTTTTACACGTTTTCCGTCAGCATCTTTACGAGCAACCTTAGCTGTTACTGTAACTGTCTCGAAATTGTCTTTCTCACGTACAGCCATAGCGATAAGTCCCTCAGCGATCTTACGGATCTCTTTAGCCTTAGCTTCTGTTGTCACGATCTTTCCGTGATGAAGAAGGTTTGTAACCTGATTTCTGAGAAGTGCTTTTCTCTGGTTAGATGTTCTGCTTAATTTTCTATATTTTGCCATTTTATTATCCTCCATCTGTGGGACACCAGGACATGCTTGTTCGGTCTTACTGCCCTGCTGCTGACACCCCACTCATTACTCTGTTTCCGGATTATTCCTCTGTAGGCTGGAGCTGAAGTCCCAGCTCTTTGAGTTTTGCAAGTACTTCCTCTAAGGATTTGCGGCCCAGATTACGAACCTTCATCATATCGTCAGAAGTCTTGTTGCATAATTCTTCAACCGTATTGATACCGGCTCTCTTAAGGCAGTTGTAGGAACGAACAGAGAGCTCAAGCTCATCAATGCTCATCTCCAGAACCTTTTCCTTCTCATTGTCTTCTTTCTCGATCATAACCTCTGCGGTCTTAGCATTCTCGGAAAGATCAATGAACAGGTTTAAATGCTCGCTGAGAACCTTTGCTGCAAGGCTGACTGCCTCATCCGGATCAAGTGTTCCATTGGTATATACATCCAGTGTAAGCTTGTCGAAGTCAGTTACCTGACCAACTCGTGTATTCTCTACGATCATGTTGACTCTGTCTACCGGTGTGTAGATCGCATCCACTGCGATCATACCGATCGGCATGTCATCGGTTTTGCCTTTGTCTGCACTGATATAGCCACGTCCCTTGGTAATGGTAAGCTCCATGGCCAGTCTGCAGTCTTTTCCACCGTTCAGGGTTGCGATCACCTGATCCGGGTTCATGATCTCAATATCCTGATCTGCCTGGATATCAGCTGCTGTAACAACACCTTTGCCCTCACACTCAATGTATGCGGTCTTCGGCTCATTGTCACTGCTGTGATTCTTAATGGCAAGAGATTTCAGATTCATGATGATTTCGGTCACATCTTCCTTCACGCCCGGAATGGAGCTGAATTCATGAAGTACACCATCGATCTTCACCTGGCTTACTGCAGCTCCCGGAAGGGAGGACAGCATAATTCTTCTTAAAGAATTGCCAAGGGTAGTACCATAACCTCTTTCCAGAGGCTCTACAACGAATCTTCCAAACTTCTTATCTTCGGATATTTCGGTAATTTCGATTTTTGGTTTATTGAAATCAAACACTATAAGGTTCCCTCCTTCTGGGTTAATCAACATTCGAGGGTATTACCAATTTTTGTAACTGTAGACACAGTAAACAGTTACTAATTATTTAGAATACAGCTCGACGATAAGCATCTCGTTTACAGGAACATCGATCTGCTCTCTTGTAGGAAGCTCTTTAACTACACCCTTCAGGTTCTCCTGATCAACGTCGATCCACTCCGGAACAAGTCTTCCGCCAGTGATCTCAAGGATTCCTTTATATCTCTCAGAGCCTTTGCTCTTCTCTCTGATCTCAATTGTGTCTCCTGCTTTGCACAGGTAGGACGGAATGTTTACACATTTTCCGTTAACAAGTACGTGCTTGTGATCTACGATCTGACGAGCCTCTCTTCTTGTTCTGGCAAATCCCATACGGAAAACGATGTTGTCAAGTCTGCTCTCAAGCATAACCATAAGGTTCTCACCTGTCTGGCCCTGCATTCTGTCGGCTTTCTTGTAGTAGTTACGGAAAGGTTTCTCAAGAACTCCGTAGATAAATTTTGCTTTCTGTTTCTCTTTTAACTGAAGACCATACTCAGACACCTTGCGGTTTGCACGTTTTAACTGTCTTGTGGACTTCTTATCAATTCCTAAGTAAATCGGATCCAGGCCAAGGGATCTGCATCTTTTCAGAACAGGTACTCTATTTACTGCCATTTCAACTACCTCCTAATTAGACTCTTCTGCGTTTTGGTGGACGGCATCCGTTGTGAGGAACCGGAGTTACGTCACGAATGCTGGTTACTTCAAGTCCGCATGCCTGAAGCGCACGGATTGCAGCTTCACGGCCTGAGCCCGGGCCTTTTACCATAACGTCTACTGTTTTTAATCCATGAATTAAAGCAGCCTTTGTTGCAGTCTCTGCTGCCATCTGTGCTGCATAAGGGGTAGATTTCCTTGAACCTTTAAATCCAAGACCACCGGCACTTGCCCATGAAAGAGCGTTTCCTTCGTTATCTGTCAGTGTGACGATTGTATTGTTGAAGGAAGACTGAATGTGTGCCTGTCCGTGTTCAACGTTTTTCTTGACACGACGTTTTGTCGTTTTCTTTGTAACTTTTGCCATTTTAAAACTAACCTACACTTTCCTTTTATTGAAATTAATTAGTTATATCTATAAATTATTTCTTCTTGTTTGCAACAGTTCTCTTCGGTCCCTTGCGAGTTCTCGCATTTGTCTTAGTCTTCTGACCACGAACCGGGAGTCCTTTACGATGACGGATACCTCTGTAGCATCCAATCTCCTGCAGTCTCTTGATGTTAAGGGCGATTTCCCTTCTCAGATCACCTTCTACTGTCATTGTCTCATCAATAACAGCACTCAGTCTCTTAACCTCGTCATCAGTCAGATCTCTGACACGTGTGTCAGGATTAACCTCTGCTTTAGCAAGAATTTTGTCTGCGCTTGGTCTACCAATTCCATAAATGTAGGTAAGACCGATTTCAATACGTTTCTCTCTTGGTAAGTCTACACCAGCTATACGAGCCATGTACTGTTTCCTCCATTTTCTGTTTCTGAAAGTTCCGCATATCGTATGTCACTTGCTCTCGCAAGGTGAAATGGGACATATCGACCTGCCTCTTTCTTTTCTAGTTTCCTAATTGGGGTGCCTCGGTAAAACACCCAGCTGTAATTGGCGAATCACAGCCTTTCCGAAATTGCGGATCTTAACCGCTGTTGCCTCTCGGTATTAGGCAATACATGCTTATTATCTGTTCAGTAGAACAACCCTGCCGGGTGTTTCATACTGCAGCCGCACGTTTCACAAACATTCCAAAGAAGTCCCGATATGGAAATCAACCCTGACGCTGTTTGTGCTTCGGGTTCTCACAGATGATTCTGATGGATCCCTTTCTCTTAATGACCTTGCACTTCTCGCAGATCGGCTTTACAGATGATCTTACTTTCACTGGAAATCCTCCTTCCGTAAATTAGTCTCATATCTGCAGTTTCACAGGCGCACTCATACACAGTATTTGCGCGCTTGAAATATATACTAACACCTGTTTTCCTGAAATGCAAGAAAAAATTTAAAAAATTTTTGATTTTTTTTACAGGCTGTATTATAATGGGTGGCAAAGTCCGGCAGACATATGGAATCTGCCTATTTTTTAATGAAAGGAATCTTTACATATGCATACGGAAATGAAATATCGTTTTCTGATACATTACACCTTATCTTTTATCGGTGGATACCTGGGGCTTTATGCCATTGTGTCAAGAGCAGATCTTTTCGGCAATGCCCAGACAGCCAATCTTATTGGTGTTGTGCGGGATCTCATAGGCAGGAATTTTTCGGATATGCTTCTGCGTGTGGGTGCGCTTCTCATATATATGGCTGCTGTTATCCTTACGGTCTGGATCCCAGAGCATTTTTCCGCAGATCTTCGTTTTATCAGTATCGGGATCGATATCTTTGCGATCCTGCTCCTGGGATTCTTTCCTTCCGGAATGTCTCCGGTTGTGGCTCTTTACCCCGTGTTCTTTGCAATGCCTTTCCAGTGGTGTACCTTCAAGGCTCCCGGCGGATATAACAGCTCCACGATCTTTTCCACCAACAACCTTCGCCAGTTCACCACAGCTGTCACTCAGTTCCTTATGAAAAAGGACAGCGCACAGTGCGATAAAGCAAAATTCTACGGAATGACGCTGCTTTCTTTTCATACAGGTGCAGCTTTGTCTTTGATCCTGTATATGACCTGCGGTCTCTCAGGCGTATGGCTCTGTCTGGTTCCTGCCTTCTATGCTGTATGGCTGATCAGTGCAGACCGGAATACCGCAGCCGATACACCGGCAGTTACCCGAAGCACAGCTTCTGACGGCAGCAGCTTCAGGAATCTTTCCTATAAGAAAAAAGAGGCCTGACTTTATTTTAGCTTTGATAAAATAAGAGGAAATGTGATCTGTTTTTACACTGTCACATTTCCTTTTTTGTTTACGCGTAAGCCCCTCTGACGCTTACAGCTTATATGCGTTTGAAATCCAGTATCATGATTTTGAATGGCCACAAATTGATTTCATCTATATTTCTCATACTATCCTCATAACATATCAATATGCTCTGTAACTTGTTTAAACATTCCACGGTATTTACATTGCGCTTACCGGGAAAATCTTTTATAATTATTCCAGAAATCATAAATCCTGCTATATATTTTTGACCGAACATGAATGGAGAATTGAAATGCCCAAAAGTATTTACGAAGATATCTATAAAGATCTGAAAATGAAAATAGAGGACAACACCTTTGCCTATCAGGAGCTTCTGCCTTCCGAAAACACTCTGATCCAGACTTACGGCTGCTCCCGCAATACCCTGCGACGTGCGGTCAGTCTTCTTGTCAGTGACGGCTATGTACAGACCATGCAGGGAAAAGGTGTCCGCAATATCTACCGTCCAAACGAGAAGACTGCTTTCACCATCGGAGAGATCGAAACCTTCAAGGAATCTGCTGCAAGGAACGGTCAGAATGCCCATACGGAGGTGGCTCTTTTTACAGAGCTTTGTATCAGCAAAAATCAGTCAGCTTACACAGGATTTCCCGCTGGTGCAGAAGTATATTATATTCAGCGTATCCATTATCTTGAAGATATCCCGCTGATCATCAACCATAATTATTTTCTGAAGGAATCCGTTCCCGGCCTTACTGCCGAGATTGCCAGTCATTCTATCTATGAATATCTGGAACAGGTGCTTCATATGACCATTGTCAACAGCAAACGTATCATGACTGTGGAAAAGGTTACAGAAATTGATGAAAAATATCTTCATCTGAATGTAAAGGATTATAACTGCGTGGCTGTGGTGTCCAGCCAGACTTATAACAGTGACGGTGTGATGTTTGAGTATACCCAGTCACGGCACAGACCGGATCATTTTCGATTTTATGATAATGCCCTGCGCCGATGAGCCCGGCTCATAACTGCTTCGCAGCTATACGGTTATGAGCAGGTGACAAATGTGGCTCACAAATATCCGCCTAGATCTGTATAGATGCTGCAGTTTCCTATTTTCCAAAATTATGTTATACTGAAACGATCAACGGAGAGAGGAAATTTTATTTTTATGAAAAAACGAGAATCTTTTAACAGCCGCTGGGGGTTCATTCTGGCCTGCATCGGGTCTGCGGTTGGAATGGGAAATATCTGGATGTTTCCCACCAGAGTTTCCCTGTATGGCGGGGGATCGTTCCTGATCCCGTATTTTATTTTTGTGGCACTGATCGGCTTTACCGGGGTGATCGGTGAGATGAGCTTTGGCCGCGGGACACGTTCCGGGCCCATTGACGCCTTCGGCATGGCCTGTGAAACCAAATGCAGACGAAGGCTGGGTGAAACACTAGGCTGGATACCGGTGATCGGTGCACTGGCCATGGCTATCGGTTATACCGTTGTTATGGGATGGATCTTCCGATATATGCTCGGAGCCTTTACAGGCTCCACCCTGGCACCGGCAGATATTGAGTCCTTTGGCGCCAAATTCGGAGGCATGGCCTCTGCCTGGGGAAATAATCTCTGGCAGCTGGCTGCTCTTGTGATCTGCATGTTTATCCTGATGTACGGCGTTGGAAGCGGCATCGAAAAGGCCAATAAAGTGATGATGCCTATCTTCTTTATACTGTTTGTGATCCTTGGCATCTATGTTGCCTTTCAGCCGGGAGCTGCTGCCGGATACCGCTATATCTTCCGCGTGGAGCCGGAAGTTCTGGCAAAGCCTTCCACCTGGATCTTCGCACTTGGACAGGCATTTTTCTCCCTGTCTGTTGCAGGCAACGGTACACTGATCTACGGATCTTATCTTCCGGACAGCGAAGATATCCCTGCATCTGCTGCAAGGGTAGCACTTTTTGATACTCTGGCTGCTATGCTGGCAGCACTTGTTATCATTCCGGCCATGGCTACCACAGGTGCCAAGCTTGACCAGGGCGGTCCCGGACTTCTGTTCATCTACCTGCCGCACCTGATCAAAACCATGCCTGGCGGACGGATCATTGCCATCATCTTTTTCGTAGCTGTGTTCCTTGCAGGCATGACCTCGCTTATGAACCTTTATGAAGCTCCTATTGCCACAGTTCAGGAAAAAACAGGTCTTGGCCGGATTCCTTCCTGCATGGTGATCTCAGTGATCGGCGTTGTAGCTTCTCTGCTGATCCAGGGCATTGTTTCTGACTGGATGGATGTGCTTTCCATCTATATCTGTCCTCTCGGCGCAGGATTTGCAGGGATCATGTTCTTCTGGATCTTCGGCCGGAGCTATGTGGAAAGCCAGGTCAACAAAGGCCGCGAGAAACCATTCACGAAATATTTTTACCCGGTGTGTAAATATCTTTATATTCCGGTGTGCTTTCTGGTGCTGATCCTTGGTGTTGTGCTGGGCGGGATCGGATGATAAGGTGATAACATAAGTAAAATAAAAAATTATCTGCATAAACAAATCCCCCGAAAAATGATTTTTTAATCATTTCCGAGGGATTTTTATGTTTTATCTTATAATATTCGTAAAGCCAGGATTTTCGATTTGCTGCATATCCTGAATACACTCACTTCACAGTTTGTCAACAAGTTTAAGTTTTACACTGATTTCCAATTATTCTACATTCTTAGAGTGTATCCGGTTTCTCCACTTCGTAATCAGACCAGGAAGCAATTGTATCGCTGCCTGAGAAACGTAAAAAAATGTGAGTGATAAATTCCACTTCAGATTCTTTTTCTGCAGAAAAGGCAAAAAAAGACCCGGCAGCTTAACGCCACCAGGTCATCTTTTACAATATTTCTTATTTATCTCTCCAGATGATTCTTCCTTTGGAAAGATCATACGGAGAAAGTTCGATCGTTACTTTATCTCCCGGGAGAATACGGATAAAATTCATACGGAGCTTGCCACTGATATGTGCAAGTACCACATGTTTGTTTTCCAGTTCCACTTTAAACATCGCATTAGGCAGTTTCTCCAGAACAGTGCCTTCTACTTCGATCACATCTGCTTTTGACATTTTTTACCTCCTATGTCATGACAACAATTGCTGCTTACAGATTCGTAAGCGTCAGAATCTCTGGTTCCCCATCGGTGATGAGGATCGTGTTTTCATAATGGGCGGAAAGTGAACCATCCATGGTTACCACTGTCCACTCATCGTCCAGCCATGCCACGTCCGCACGACCAAGGTTGATCATGGGCTCGACGGCCAGGGTCATTCCCGGAAGGAGCTTGATGCCCCTGCGCTTCTGCGGGAAGTTTGGAATCTGCGGATCCTCATGAAGATGAGTTCCGATTCCATGTCCTACAAGGTCACGTACAATACCATAACGGTATTTCGCTGCGTGGGCTCCGATGGCTTTGGAAATATCATTTAAATGATTTCCGGCTTTTGCCATTTTCAGTCCTTCAAAAAAGCACTCTCTTGTAACCTTAATGAGCTGCTGTGCTTCTTTGGATACTTCACCTACCGCATAGGTACGTGCTGCGTCAGAATGGTAGCCCTTATAAATCAGGCCGGCGTCGATCTTAACCAGATCCCCGTCCTGGATGATCTTCTCCTCGGATGGAATTCCATGCACAACCTCATCATTCAGGCTGATGCAGAAAGAAGCCGGAAAACCTCCGTAGTTCAGAAAGTTCGGAATACAGCCCATAGACCGGATCATTTCTTCTCCGATCTTATCAATCTCTTTGGTGCTGACACCCGGTTTGATGTAAGGGATCAAACCGTCATGCACCTTCTCAAGAAGATGGCCTGCTTCTCTCATAAGTTCGATTTCATGCTGTGTCTTAATTGTTACGGACATTCTTATTCTCCTAAGATGTCAACGATCTCCTGGAATACCTCATTCAGATCCCTGGTTCCGTCTACCGTCTTCAAAACACCCTGTGTGGTGTAATAGTCAATCAATGGCTGTGTCTGCTCATGATAAACATTCAGACGCTTCTGAACTGTTTCCGGCTTGTCATCATCACGGAGTACAAGCTTGTCACCACAGGTATCGCAGACCCCCTCTGTCTTCGGTGCTGCAAATACAACGTGATAAGTTGCACCGCATTTCACACATGCACGGCGTCCGCCCATACGTTTCACGATGTTATCATCCGGCACATCCACATCGATCGCATAGTCAATTTTGCTTCCAAGTTTGTTCAGAGCCTCTGTCAGACATTCTGCCTGCGGAATTGTTCTCGGGAAACCATCCAGAACATACCCTTCCCTTGCGTCATCCTGCTGGATTCTGTCAACAACAAGGTCGCAGGTCAGTTCATCCGGAACAAGAAGTCCCTGATCCATGTAAGTTTTTGCTTTGTTTCCAAGCTCGGTACCGTTTTTGATGTTAGCACGGAAAATATCTCCTGTGGAGATGTGCGGAATCCCATATTTCGCCGCAATTTTCTTAGCCTGAGTACCTTTACCTGCCCCCGGTGCACCCAACATAATAATTCTCATAGCATACCCTCCATTTTCCTGTTTTCTGCCTGATTTTCAGACAGTCCTGTTTACAAATCAAGGCTGCGACACTTTCGCACCGCAACCTTCATTTTCAATTAGTTCAGGAAGCCTTTGTAATTACGTACAAGCAGCTGAGATTCCACCTGCTTAACGGTCTCCAGGATAACACCTACGATGATGATGATAGATGTACCGCCGAAGGAAACATCCGCACCGAACACACCGTTGAAGAAGAACGGTATAACGGCCACGATAACAAGACCTACTGCACCTATAAATATAATATAATTCAGGATTTTAGTCAAATAATCTGAAGTCGGTTTTCCCGGACGGATGCCTGGGATAAAACCGCCCTGCTTTTTGATATTATCGGCTACTTCCAACGGATTAAAGGTAATTGATGTATAGAAGTATGCGAAGAATACGCAAAGTACCACATACACGATCAGACCCCAGCTGTACTGGATCTGACTTGGATTACACCAGTTATTGGAGGAAAGTCCTCTTAAGATCTCACTTCCGATGCCCGTTCCGTTTCCTTTGCCAGCGAACTGAGCAATGATCGACGGGAAAGACATGATAGAGGAAGCAAAAATAACCGGGATAACGCCGGCAGTATTTACCTTGAGCGGGATGTTTGTGGACTGACCGCCCATCATTTTACGTCCAACCATCTTTCTGGAATACTGAACCGGAATTCTTCTCTCTGCTCCGTTGAGGATAAGTACGAGCACTACAACAAACAGAATAATCACAGCAATGATGCAGGCTGCAAGCATTCCTTTTGCAATTGTTTTGCCCTTGACGAAGTTCTCATAAAGAAGGGACATATCACTCGGGATCCTGGACACGATATTGATAGTCAGGACGATGGAAATACCATTTCCAATGCCCTTCTCTGTAATACGCTCGCCCAGCCACATAAGCATTGCGGAACCCGCTGTTAAACTTGCAACAACTACGATTCCTTTAAGGAAGCTCATGTTCGGGATCATACCCTGACGTCCAAATCCGATTGCCATGGCAACAGACTCAAACAGAGCAAGACCAACCGTTACATAACGTGTGATTGCTGTAAGCTTTTTTCTTCCTTCTTCTCCGTCACGCTGCATCTCTTCCAGTGCCGGAATGGCAATGGTAAGAAGCTGAATGATAATGGAAGAAGTAATGTAAGGTGTGATGTTCAATGCGAAAATTGACATCTGAGTAAAGGAACCGCCGGTGAACGCATCAAAGAAATTGAATGCGTCACCGGTATTAGATTCAAACCACTGCTTAAAGAAGTCACTGTCGACTCCCGGTACAGGAAGCTGGGATCCGATTCTGATCACGAATATCATCCAGATCAGATAGAGAAGCTTTCTTCTCATTTCCTTTACTTTGAAAACACTCTTAAGAGTCTCAAACATTAGATCACCTCTACTGTACCACCAGCAGCTTCAATTTTTGTTTTTGCAGTCTCGCTGACAGCGTTTACTTTAACATTAAGTTTTTTTGTAAGCTCGCCGTTTCCAAGGATCTTAACACCATCACCGATCTTGGAGATTGCACCGCTTGCAAGTAAGCTGTCAACTGTAACCTCTGCGCCATCCTCAAAACGATTGAGAACGTCTACATTGATTGCGATAATTTCTTTAGAGTTTCTGTTAGTGAAACCTCTCTTAGGAAGACGTCTGTATAAAGGCATCTGACCTCCCTCGAATCCCGGTTTCTTATGTCCGGAACGAGCAAGCTGTCCTTTATGTCCTTTACCAGCAGTTTTGCCGTTTCCTGAACCATGTCCACGGCCTCTTCTGAAGTTATCGCTATGCTTGGAACCCTCTGCGGGTCTTAAGTTTGATAATTCCATTCTGGCACCTCCTTAATCTTCTACTTTTACCAGGTGCTGCACCTGCTGAATCATTCCTCTGGTTGCAGCGTTGTCTGGCATCTCAACTGTTTTATGCATCTTTGTAAGACCCATAGCTTTTACAGTTTTTTTGTGTTTCGGTACTGCACCGATTGGAGATTTTACCAGTGTAACCTTGATTGTATCTGCCATTTCCATATCCTCCTTAACCCAGAATCTCATCTACAGATTTTCCGCGGAGCTTTGCAACCTCTTCCGGAGTCTTTAACTGGCTCAGGCCTGCGATTGTTGCCAGAACTACGTTCTGTTTATTTCTGGAACCCATACATTTTGTACGGATGTTTTTGATACCTGCAAGCTCGATTACGGCACGTGCCGGGCCACCGGCGATAACTCCAGTACCTTCCGGAGCTCTCTTCAGAAGCATCTCAGCGCTTCCGAATTTTCCGATGAAGTCATGTGTAATGGAATTGTTCTCGTCTCTTGCAACAGTAACAAGCTTCTTCATAGCGTCCTCTTTACCTTTGCGGATCGCCTCCGGAATTTCTGCTGCTTTTCCTAAACCTGCACCAACGTGTCCATTGCCGTCACCTACAACAACTAAAGCTGTGAAACGGAAGTTACGACCACCTTTAACAACCTTGGTAACACGCTTGATTGATACTACTTTATCTTCTAACTCTAACTGACTAGCATCAATAAGATTACGTTTCATGTGTTCTTTTCCTCCTCTTAGAATTTCAGTCCAGCTTCTCTTGCTGCATCTGCCAGTGCTTTAACTTTTCCGTGGTAGATATATCCACCTCTGTCGAAAACAACGCTCTCGATACCAGCCTCAACAGCTTTTTTACCGATCACTGTTCCAACTTTTGCTGCAGCCTGTACATCATCAGTGTTCTCAAGCTCTGCTTTTACGTCCTTCTGGAGAGTAGAAGCGGATACTAAAGTTTTACCAACTGTGTCATCAATAATCTGTGCATAGATGTGCTTGTTGGAACGAAATACTGCCAGACGAGGAGTAGTTGCAGTTCCGTTTAAATGATGACGTAATCTTCTATGCTTCTTTTCGCGAATTTCGCTTCTGGATGCTTTGTTAATCATATTCTCACTCTCCTTAATTATTTCTTACCGGTCTTACCGACTTTACGTCTGATAACTTCGTCAACGTACTTGATTCCCTTGCCCTTGTATGGCTCAGGTCTTCTCTTGTCTCTGATCTCAGCTGCGTACTGGCCAACTTTTTCTTTGCTGATACCAGATACGATGATCTTGTTTCCATCAACTGTGGACTCAAGACCTTCTGGATCTTCCATCTCTACCGGGTGAGAATATCCGAGGTTAAGTACAAGTTTCTTGCCCTGCTTAGCAGCTCTGTAACCAACACCGTTAACCTCAAGCTCTTTTTTGTATCCTTCGCTTACACCAACAACCATGTTGTGGATAAGGCTTCTTGTTAAGCCGTGAAGGGCTTTGATTCTCTTTAAGTCGTTCGGTCTTGTTACAACTACATGACCGTCTTCAACTTTGATCTCTAACTCTGTCGGGAGTGCTCTCTCAAGTGTTCCCTTAGGTCCTTTTACTGTTACAACGTTTCCATCTGCGACTGTAACCTCAACGCCAGCTGGAATTGCAACCGGAAGTCTTCCGATTCGTGACATAAATTTGTCCTCCTTACTTAGATTGTCGGAGAGGGCCCATGCCCTCTCTGTTTTCAGTTTAAAAGCTATATGACTGCTTCGTTAAGCGGCTTTGGCCTACCAAACGAATGCAAGTACCTCGCCACCAACCTGAAGCTTACGAGCCTCTTTGTCAGTGATAACGCCTTTGTTTGTGGAAAGGATTGCGATACCAAGTCCACCAAGAACCTTCGGAAGCTCATCCTTGCCTGCGTATACACGAAGACCTGGTTTGGAGATTCTCTTAAGTCCTGTGATGATCTTCTGGTTTTTGTCCTCACCATATTTCAGTGTGATGTGAAGAGTTTTAACAACTCCATCCTCAACCAGATCATATTTTGCGATGTATCCCTCATCTACAAGGATGTTTGCGATAGCAATTTTCATCTTGGATGCCGGTACGTCTACAGTGTCATGTTTTGCAGTATTTGCGTTACGGATTCTTGTAAGCATATCTGCGATCGGATCGCTCATTGTCATGTAAGTTTCCTCCTCTTTCTTCAGACTTTACATGTCGTGTGAATATTATTTAAATGATTAAAAAGTTGCTTTCGCCTCGACCTACCAGGAAGCTTTCTTAACACCCGGGATCTGACCTTTGTATGCCAGCTCACGGAAGCAGATTCTGCAAATTCCGTATTTTCTCAGGTATGCATGTGGACGGCCACAGATTCTGCAGCGAGTATACTCTCTTGTGGAGAATTTAGCTTTACGCTGCTGTTTAATTTTCATTGCTGTCTTAGCCATGAATCTTTTCCTCCTATTTAGCAAATGGCATGTTGAATAATGTCAGTAATTCGCGTGCCTCTTCATCTGTTTTAGCAGTTGTAACGAAGATAACGTCCATTCCTCTTACTTTATCAACCTTATCGTACTCAACCTCTGGGAAGATCAGCTGCTCTTTGATACCAAGAGCATAGTTTCCTCTGCCGTCGAATGCGTTCGGGTTAACACCACGGAAGTCACGTACACGTGGAAGAGCAAGGTTGATAAGACGATCAGCGAACTCATACATCTTCTCGCCTCTCAGAGTAACTTTACATCCGATCGGCATACCCTCTCTGATTTTGAAGTTAGCGACAGATTTTTTAGCTTTTGTAGCGATTGCTTTCTGTCCTGTAACAAGTTCCATATCTGCGATTGCAGCGTCAAGAAGTTTAGCGTTCTCTTTTGCCTCGCCAACACCCATGTTAACAACGATTTTCTCGAGTTTTGGCACTTCCATTACGTTTTTGTATCCGAATTTCTTGGTCATGGCATCCATGATCTCGTTCTTGTAAAGATCTTTTAATCTACTCACCTTTATATGCCTCCTCTCTTAATTAATCGATTGTCTTTCCTGTTGCTTTGGCAACACGAACTTTTTTGTCTCCATCCATCTTGAATCCAACTCTTGTAGCTTTTCCGTCTACAACGAGCATTACGTTGGAGATATGAAGCGGAGCTTCTTTTGTCACGATTCCACCGTTCTGATTAGCTGCGGACGGTTTAGCGTGCTTTGTAACCATGTTTACGTTCTCAACAACTACTGTGTTGTCTTTTACGTTAACTGCAAGGACCTTTCCGTCCTTACCTTTATCTTTTCCAGCGATTACCTTTACAGTATCACCTTTTTTAATTTTCATAGCTGACATTCGGCACCCTCCTATAATACTTCCGGAGCTAAGGAAACGATCTTCATGAATTTCTTCTCACGAAGCTCTCTGGCAACTGGTCCAAAGATACGTGTTCCTCTCGGAGTTAAGTCATCCTTGATAATTACGGCAGCATTTTCATCGAAACGGATGTAAGATCCGTCTTTACGACGAGCGCCTTTTTTAGTTCTAACAACTACAGCTTTAACAACGTCACCTTTTTTAACAACGCCGCCTGGTGTTGCATCTTTAACCGTAGCAACGATTGTGTCACCGATGTTTGCATATCTTCTTGTAGAGCCGCCCATAACACGAATACAAAGGATTTCTTTTGCACCAGTGTTGTCGGCAACTTTCAGTCTAGTTTCCTGCTGAATCATACTGGTTTCCTCCTTATTTAGCTTTCTCTACGATCTCAACCAGTCTCCATCTCTTGTCCTTGGACAGCGGTCTGGTCTCCATTACCTTAACGGTATCTCCGATGTTGCACTCATTGTTCTCGTCATGAGCTTTTAATTTATATGTTCTCTTCACGATTTTTTTGTAAAGAGGATGTTTTACATGGTCTTCAATTGCAACTACGATGGTCTTATCCATTTTGTCGCTGATAACCTTACCCACGCGGGTTTTTCTCAGATTTCTTTCCACGATTATGTCCTCCTGTCCTATTTGGAAGCGTTTGCCTGCTCAGTGATTACTGTCTGGATTCTGGCAATATTTTTACGAACCTCTTTGATTCGTCCTGTATTGTCTAACTGGTTTGTTGCATTCTGAAATCTCAGATTGAAAAGCTCTTTTTTAGCAGCTACTAATTCTTCATTCAGTTCTGCAACTGACTTTGCTTTTAAATCTTCCACGAACTTATTAATTTTCACTGTTATCACCGCCTTCTAAGTCTGCACGAGAAACGATTTTACATTTACATGGTAACTTGTGCATTGCAAGACGTAATGCTTCACGGGCAACCTCTTCGGACACGCCTGCAATCTCAAACATAACACGACCTGGTTTTACTACTGCTACCCAGTACTCCAGAGCGCCTTTTCCGGAACCCATTCGAGTCTCAGCTGGTTTAGCTGTTACCGGTTTATCCGGGAAAATCTTAATCCAAACTTTACCGCCACGTTTGATGTAACGGGTCATAGCAACACGGGCTGCCTCGATCTGATTAGATCTGATCCAACATGGCTCAGTAGCAACAAGACCGAAATCACCATAGTTGATAACATTGCCTCTAAGGGCTTTTCCTCTCATGGAGCCACGGAATTGTTTACGACGTTTTACTCTTTTTGGCATTAACATTATTTATCGCTCCCTTCCTTAGTTCCTTTTGTCGGAAGAATCTCACCATTGTAGATCCATGCCTTAACACCAACTTTACCGTATGTGGTGTCTGCTTCCGCAAAGCCATAGTCGATATCTGCACGAAGTGTCTGAAGCGGGATTGTTCCCTCGCTGTAGAACTCTGTACGAGCCATATCAGCTCCGCCGAGACGTCCGGATACGGAAGTCTTGATTCCCTTAGCGCCAGCCTTCATTGTTCTCTGCATTGTGGACTTCATAGCACGTCTGAAGGAAATACGATTCTCAAGCTGAAGAGCAATGTTCTCAGCAACCAGCTGTGCATCTTTGTCCGGTCTCTTAACTTCTTTGATGTCAACGATAAGCTTCTTGTCTGTGTATTTCTGAAGCTCAGCTTTAACTTTCTCGATCTCTGCGCCGCCCTTACCGATTACGATACCAGGTTTTGCTGTGTAGATGATGATCTTAACTCTGTCAGATGCTCTCTCGATCTCGATTTTGGAAACACCTGCGCTGTATAATTTCTTTTTAAGGAATGTTCTGATGTTGTAGTCTTCTACCAGGTAGTCAGCAAACTTGTCTTCTGCATACCATCTGGAATCCCAATCCTTGATAACTCCGACTCTAAGGCCATGCGGATTAACTTTCTGTCCCATGCTTTTCCTCCTTACCTTTCATCAAGCACAACTGTGATATGGCTAGTTCTCTTCTCGATTCTGTAAGCTCTACCCTGTGCTCTCGGCTGAATTCTCTTCATTGTAGGTCCCTTATCTGCATAGCATGCTGCAACATAAAGGTTGTCTGCGTTCATTCCGTTGTTGTTCTCAGCGTTTGCTACTGCTGACTCAAGCAGTTTTTTGATCACGCTGGAAGCGTATCTCGGATTGTATGTCAGGATACCAAGTGCTGTCTGTACATCTTTGCCACGGATCGCATCTAATACGTAGCAGGCTTTCTGAACAGAAATTCTTGCATAAGATAACTTTGCAGACGGCCTTGTCTCTCTATTATTCTCATTTCTGGCTCTCTTTATCTGGCTTCTATGTCCTTTTGCCATCTTAAAGTGCCTCCTTTCTTAAATTCGATATCTAAGTTATCTGCCAGCTGTCTTAAATTGACAGCGGGCAGTTATAAATCTGATGACTAGCGTACTCCGGACTTCTTCTCGTCTTTTCCGTGTCCTCTGTAAGTTCTTGTTGCAACGAACTCACCAAGTTTGTGTCCTACCATATCCTCTGTGATATATACCGGCACATGTTTTCTTCCGTCATGAACAGCGATTGTGTGTCCTACGAAAGACGGGAAGATTGTGGAACGGCGAGACCAAGTTTTGATTACGGATTTATCATTTGCAGCGTTAAGAGCGTCTACTTTTTTAAGTAAGCTCTGGTCTGCAAAAGGTCCTTTTTTCAGTGAACGAGACATGCTTTCTCCTCCTTATTATTTCGATAATGCTTTTCCATCGCGTCTTCTTACGATGTACTTGTTGGACTGTTTGTTTTTCTTTCTGGTCTTCAGGCCGAGAGCAGGTTTGCCCCACGGTGTGCAAGGACCTGGGCGTCCGATACCGGTCTTACCTTCACCACCACCATGTGGATGGTCATTCGGGTTCATTACGGAACCACGAACTGTAGGTCTGATACCCATGTTACGTTTACGTCCGGCTTTACCGATGTTAATAAGGTTGTGATCTCCGTTTCCGATTACACCAACAGTTGCGCGGCATACGATCGGAACCATTCTCATCTCACCGGAAGGAAGACGAAGTGTTGCGTACTTTCCTTCTTTAGCCATGAGCTGTGCGCCGTTTCCTGCAGAACGAACCATCTGTCCGCCTTTTCCAGGATGAAGCTCAATGTTGTGAACCATAGTACCAACCGGGATAAGCTCCAGTGGGAGGCAGTTTCCAACACGAACCTCAGCTTCCGGACCATTGTAAACCTTCTGGCCTACTTTAAGTCCCTCTGGAGCGAGGATGTAAGCTTTCTCGCCATCTGCGTAGCAGATCAGAGCGATGTTAGCTGTTCTGTTCGGATCGTACTCGATTGTTTTAACTGTTGCAGGGATTCCATCTTTTCTTCTCTTGAAGTCGATGATTCTGTATTTTCTTCTGCTTCCGCCACCCTGATGTCTTACAGTGATCTTACCCTGATTGTTACGTCCAGCGTTCTTCTTAAGGGAAGTAACGAGGGATTTCTCTGGTTTTGCAGCTGTAATCTCAGAGAAGTCGGAACCAGTCATATGTCTTCTTGACGGTGTATATGGGTTATAGCTTTTGATTCCCATGATGTTTCTCCTTTCGAATTTGTTCTCGTGCTTTCGTGCACATATTCGGACTTATCTGTTAATTAAAGTCCCTCAAAAATCTCGATATCTTTGCTCTCTTCTGTAAGAGCTACGATAGCTTTTTTAGTCTTAGCAGTTTTTCCAACTACCATTCCACGGCGTTTTTTCTTTCCATCACTGTTGATGGTGTTTACGCTCTTAACTTTTGTTCCCTCGAACATCTTCTCAACAGCCTCTTTGATCTGAGTCTTGTTAGCTTCCGGATGTACAAGGAATGTATATTTCTTCTCACCCATGTCTGCCATGGATTTCTCTGTGATAACCGGACGGATGATTACGTCATAGTACTGAATACTTGCCATTATGCGTATACCTCCTCGATAGATGCAACGGCATCCTTTGTAACAACTACGGTGTTGTGTTTCATAACATCGTATGTGTTGATTGTAGCCGGTGTTGCAGTTTCCACGTCAGCGATGTTTCTTGCAGAAAGAACTACGTTCTGATCGTTGTCAGCTGTGATTACAAGAGCTTTCTCTGCTTTCAGGTTTGTAAGAACCTTCTGCATCTCTTTTGTCTTAACCTCAGCAAGTGCAAGGCTGTCAACAACAACAAGTTTATTATCCTGAACCTTGGATGTCAGAGCGGATTTAAGAGCTGCTCTTCTTTCCTTCTTGTTCATTTTCACTTCATAATCTCTCGGAACCGGAGCGAATACAACACCGCCGCCTGTCCACTGTGGTGCACGGATGGAACCCTGTCTTGCATGACCTGTTCCTTTCTGTCTCCACGGTTTTCTTCCGCCGCCTCTTACCTCAGAACGAGTTTTCGCTTTCTGAGTTCCCTGACGGTTATTTGCAAGCTGACGAACAACTGCAAGATGAACGAGATGCTCGTTGATCTCAACGCCGAATACTGCGTCATTCAGCTCCATTGTGCCAACTTCATTGCCTTCCATATTATAAACAGTTACATTAGCCATTCTGATGCTCCTCCTTTCCTATTATAAGGACTTTACTGTCTCTTTGATTGTAACCAAAGATTTCTTAGGTCCTGGAACAGCACCCTTAACTAACAGTAAGTTATTTTCTGTATCTACACGTACGATCTCAAGATTCTGAACAGTTACCTGAACATGTCCCATGTGACCTGGCATATGTTTTCCTTTGAAAACCTTGCTCGGATCGGAGCAAGCGCCGTTGGAACCTGCATGACGATGATATTTAGAACCGTGAGCCATAGGTCCTCTGGACTGGCCATGTCTCTTGATGGCGCCCTGGAAGCCTTTACCTTTGGAAACTGCAGTAGCATCGATATGATCTCCTGCTGCAAAGATATCAGCCTTGATCTCCTGTCCAACCTCATACTCGCCGGCATTGTCAAATCTGAACTCTTTTACAAATCTCTTTACAGCTACACCAGCTTTGTCAAAGTGGCCTTTCTCCGGTTTGTTGACCAGTTTCTCTCTGATCTCGCCGAAGCCAACCTGAACTGATGTGTATCCATCGTTCTCCTCAGTTTTAACCTGAGTTACAACGCAAGGACCTGCCTGTAAAACAGTTACCGGAATTAACATTCCATCTTCATTGAAGATCTGAGTCATTCCGACTTTAGTAGCTAAAATAGCTTTCTTCATTTCTTTCTTCCTCCTTATAGCGGATTACCATTCGGTAATCATATAGTTAATGTCAAATGACATTATTAGCGGTTTTTCATCTTGATATCGATGTGAACACCAGCCGGCATTTCCAGTCTGGAAAGTGCATCTACTGTTTTCTGAGTTGGTGTCAGGATATCGATAAGTCTCTTATGTGTTCTCTGCTCAAACTGCTCTCTGGAATCTTTGTATTTATGAACAGCTCTTAAGATTGTAACAACCTCTTTCTTAGTAGGAAGCGGAACCGGTCCACTTACCATTGCTCCGTTCTTCTTTACTGTCTCGATGATTTTTGCTGCAGATGCATCAACGAGCTGATGATCATATGCCTTTAATGTGATTCTCATTACCTGATTTGCCATAAAAAAAGTCTCCTCCTATTCGTACTTATATAGCAGTACGACAAGCGGCGACTGTACACATCTCCGTGTGTGTCATGGTATATTTACACACACGTCCCATCCCAAGATGGTTATTGAACTTTGTACAGTGACTTGTCGTCAGTTTCCTAACTTGACATTCGCTCCACGGAAAACCTGCCAGTGTGGCAGCAACCTCACGCTTCATAGCTATCAATGTCACAGCAAGGATTAGTATATACGATGATTCTTCAGAATGCAAGCCTTTTTTTAATTTTTTTTGATTTTTTTTAAAAAAGAAGAAAATGGCTCATTTCTGAGCCATTTTCTTCTTATATAATAGGTATTTATTTTATTCTTCCATATCGTCCACATCACCACTGATGATATCCGAGTAATCAAACAGTGTAACCTTCGTGATGTCATCCTTAACGATATCCGGTGCATCACCGGCCTTTTTTACGCGGCTTGCAAGCTGCGCTGCGGAATAAGACGGCATCGCAAGGCTTCCAATGGTAACCGGCTCCTCTTCCTCTTCCGGAACCTCTTCGACCTTTCCGGCCGGATGCGGCTTTCTGTTTTCTTCAACCGTACGTTCTGCCATTTCCAGTCTGGAAAGCATATCTGCTTCTTCTGAAGTGGCTGCTGCAATCTCTTTCTTAAGTTCCGCATGAGCTTCACTTGCGGCAGTCTGTGCAGTCTGCTGTATGGCAGCCTTCTTTTTATTCTCCGAATAGCCTGTAACATCCTCTTCGTCAATCTCATCTACGAAACCGCCCGTACGGACCTTACGCTTATCTGCTTTTTTATTTTTGTGTTTTCGTGCCTTTTCTTCCTGAATGATCTCTTTTTCTTCTTCCTTCATTCTTCTGGCACGTGCTTTTTCTTCCTGCTTCAGTTCTTTCCTGGACTTCACATAACCCGGTTCCGGATCGTTCACATCTTCCTCAATATCATCCGGCTCTTTCTTCCAGAGTTCTGCGATCACATACAGGATGATCAGGAACAATACGACCAGACCAAGAATGATCAGGCCTTCAATACTTTCTGTAGCCACCATAAGATATCCCACATAGCCAATGGTAACTACAACTTTTGGAACATAATCTCCAACCTTAATGGTAAAAGTCTTTCCTCCGGAAACGGACTGATCTGTTACTGTTCCGGTTCCCTTGGAGGCATCGAGATTGGTGATCGTATATTTATATGTCTCGGAATCTTTCTGTACAAGGATCGGAGTACCTGCGCTGATCGCAGAACTCTTCTCCGGGATCGCATATGTAACAGATCCGACTGGGAGGTTCGTTGCCTTATCGGATTTATCCACGATCACTGTTCTCACCCCGAAGAACGGCGGAAGAACAAGTCCCAGTACACAGATCAGTGTGCATATCACAACAAAATGTACGATAAATTTCAATACTTTTGACATAGGTAATCTTCCTCTTTCATATTTGTAGGTACTTTGAAGCGGAAAGGGATACAGCGGGAATCGGTCTTCCTTTCCGTCTGTATCCCTTTATATTCCACATCCGCAGGAATCTACCATTTTCCGCGGACTGCTCTGTTCCAACTGATTACTGGTTGCTTAAATACTGTTCAATGCTCTCCATCGCTGCATTCTCATCATCACCGTTGGCAGACAGTGTAATCTCTTCTCCAGCGTCAAGTCCCAGAGTCATCATTCCCATAATGCTCTTTGCATTGACTCTTTTTTTGCCAATCTCAACATAAATTTCACTGTTAAACTGGCTTGCCACCTGAACAAGCTGTGCTACAGGTCTTGCCTCCAGTCCAGTGGATAAGTTGATAGTGATTGGTTTTTTAATCATAATAGCTCCTCCTTGTTCTCCCGCAGCTCATCTGCGATCTCACTCAGCTTGCGAAGCCGGTGATTCACACCTGATTTGCCCACCTGCGGATTCAACATCATACCTAATTCTTTCAGTGTGGCATCCGGATACTGCAGTCTCAGCCTGGCTATCTGTGCCAATCCATCACTTAAGCTCTCAAAGCCGATAGTTCTGCTGATCAGCTGTATATCTTCCACCTGTCTCACTGCCGCATTTACCGTTTTATTGATATTCGCAGCCTCACAGTTCACCTTACGGTTTACCGTGTTACGCATTTCCTTAAGTATCCGGATGTTCTCCAGATCCATAAGGGCTACGTTCGCCTCCATGACTGCCAGCATGTCAACGATCTGCGCGCCTTCCTTCACATAGACCACATATGATTTCTTGCGCACCACAATTTTAGCTTCTACGTGAAAACTGCGGATAATCCCCTGTAATTGTTCTGCTTTCCTGCTGTCCGGACACACGATCTCAAAATGATACCCTTTCTCTGGATCACTGATCGAACCGGACGACAAAAAAGTACCGCGAATAAATGCCCGCTTGCAACAGTTCATCTGAACCACAAGCGAATTATCCATTTCAAGTAAACCGGTTTCGTTATCCACAGAAAGCTTTGTCCCCTGCAGTACTTCCTCTGTTCTGGCAGGATCCGTAACCTCAACAAGATATACCTTACCCCGTTTGAGATGAGCCCCTTCCCGGATAACAATCGCTGTCTCTATATTAAAGGTTTTTCGCAATAATGTAAAGCTTTTTCTTGCAACTGCTTCATTTTCTGTCTGGATCCATAGTTTTCTGTTTCCATCCGACATTTTTTCCACACGGCCGCAGCCGCAGAGCAGTGCCGCCAGTTCTGCCACCTGACAGTGCCTGGCCAGACTAAGCTGTCCTGAAAGTTCTTCTTTGACTTTTCCTGAAAATGACATCCCGAACCCTCTTTTACTGTTTCCCTGCCACCCTTTTCATCGCGGCAGTTATTTTTTCAGAAGTCTGTCCTTCTCCGCATCCCTGTGCTCCAGGCGGATGCCGTATTCATCCGATTTGGAAAGCCTGGAAAAAAGTTCTCTGGCAATAGTAACAGAACGATGTTTTCCCCCTGTACATCCGATACCGATCACAAGGCTTGTTTTCCCTTCTTTAATGTAGTTAGGGATCAGAAAACGGATCATATCCTCCAGTTTGTCCGCGAAGGCTTTCGCCGTATCACTGGCCATCACATAATTGAACACTTCATCGTCAAGGCCTGTCAGAGGACGCAGTTCATCCACATAATAGGGATTGGGAAGAAATCGCACATCAAACACAAGATCTGCATCTGCCGGGATTCCATACTTAAAGCCGAAGGAAAGCACAGAGATCATGATATTGCTGAACTCTCTGTCATCCACAAAGATCTTTTCGATTTCCTGGCGAAGCTCCCTGGTAAGCAGATGGCTGGTATCAATGATATAATCCGCACGTTTCCGGAGAAATTTTGTTTTCTCACGTTCCAGGCGGATTCCCTCATCCACTCTCCCTGCTCTTGCCAGCGGGTGGCTTCTTCTGGATTCTTTATAGCGTTTTACAAGGACCGAATCCTCTGCATCCATAAACAGGATCTCGTAATCATACCCGGTCTGCTTCATACGGTCCAGAACTACTTCCAGTTCATCAAGGGCACTTCCGCTTCTGGCATCGATCCCAAGAGCCACATTTCTAACATTTTCGCTCTGCATCTCAGGAAGAAGGGAAGCAAATTTTTCCAGAAGCTGGATTGGAAGATTATCCACGCAGAAATATCCCATATCCTCCAACATTTTAAGTGCAGCTGTTTTTCCTGCTCCTGACACACCTGTAACGATCACAAAACGCATAGTCTCTCTTCCTTTCCATTTCTTCTTCCGTTATCTGTAAAGCGTACATACGCATTCCTGTTCCCTCTGTTTCATATCCTGGGTATCTGAAAGCCGGGCTACGCTGAGGCTTTTAGGTCTGTGCGATCGGATCCACAGACAAGTAAGTGGTATAATTATTTTGAAAACGATGTACCAGAAATGGTCATCAGGCTTCAAAATCACCCAGGAACTTCACCTCCGGTTCCAGCGTAACTCCATATTTCTTATAAACGATATCCCTGACATTATCCATCAGCGTGCGGACATCCCTGGCAGTTGCACCGCCTGCATTGATCACAAAGCCACAGTGTTTCTCAGAAACCTGTGCACCACCTACCTGATATCCAGCAAGACCGCTGTCCATGATCAGCTTACCTGCAAAATATCCCTCCGGTCTCTTAAAGGTACTTCCAGCACTGGGATACTCCAACGGCTGTTTGGTGGTACGACGGATCGTCAGATCTTTCATGGTCTCACGGATCACTTCCGGATTTCCCTCCTTCAGCTGCAGCTTTGCTTCCAGCACGATATAACCTGCGGTTTTGATGATGCTGGTACGATATCCCAGTTCCAGTTTATCTGCCGGAAGGGTAACGATCTCTCCCTCCTCATCCATCACAGTTACCTCTGTGAGAACATCCTTCATCTCGCCGCCATAGGCACCTGCATTCATCACAACCGCACCGCCCATAGTTCCCGGGATCCCGCCTGCAAACTCAAAGCCTGTAAGAGCTGCATTTTTTGCTGCTGCTGCCACCGATGAAAGCAGCGCACCTGCCTGTACGGTGATCTCTGTTCCTTCTACGGTAACGGCAGACATATTTTTGTAGATCTGGATAACCGCACCACGGTAACCGCCGTCTCCTACTAGAAGATTACTTCCATTTCCGAGGATAAAATAAGGGATCGCACTTTCTTTACAGATTTTTACGATACGCCCCACATCTGTGTCTTTATCCGGCATCAGAAAATAATCCGCCGGACCTCCGATCTTAAAAGTTGTATGACGGCTCATTGCTTCGCCTGTAAAAACACGTTCTTCTCCAAGAAGATCGCAGAACTTTTTTATGATTTCTGAATTCACTTTTTATTTCCTCAGTCTTTCTGTTTTATTTCTGTAAAGCAGACATTACTGTTCCGCCTTGACTCATGCTCATGAACTGGATCTGTCCGTGATCTGCGCTCAATTTCTCATTTGCTGTCAGCTGTGTGAAGCGTTTCCGGCTGACAGTATATCCCGCACAACTTCTCCCGCCAGCAGATATCCCGCAGTCCCTGTCACAAAGGAAATATTTCCTTCGGCAGGCTTCTTCACCATAGTTCTTCTCCGTCTGAAAAGCTTTTCTTTTGCCGGTTGTTCTCTGGAATACAGTACTTTGAGTTTACGTATTCCCTGTTTACGTAGTTCTTTTTTTATGATCCTGGCCGCCGGGCATACTGTGGTCCTGCTGATATCCGCAACCTCAAGTCTAGACGGGTCTATCTTGTCCCCGATGTCCAGGCAGGAGATCACAGGCACACGTCCCTCCCTTGCTCTGCTGATCAGAAGCAGTTTTGACGACAGTGTTCCCATTGTATCCACAATATAATCAAAGGAACGTAATTCAAACATTCCCGCAGTCTCCTCATTATAAAAGGTTTCGTAGGTATGCACCAAAATATTCTCATCAATATCCCGGATTCTCTTCTTGGCCGCCTCTACCTTGCTCATTCCCAGAGTAGAATGAAGTGCCAGCACCTGGCTTCCGATATTCGTCAATGTGATCTTTTCATGATCGATCAGTGTCAGACTCCCCACACCGCAGCGCGCAAGTGACTCTGCCACCTGTGATCCGGCTCCGCCAAGACCGAATACTGCAATTTTCGCCCTGCTGAGTTTTTTTACACCTGTATTTCCAACGAGCAATTCCATACGTGAAAAAGCATCCTGCATATCCGTCCTCCTGACACTGTTTTTTCTTTTGATTGAGAAAGACAGCGCCTGTCCGCCGCTGTCTATATTCTTTTTTATTATACTATCTCTGTCCGTAAATGTACAGATATTCTTGTTTTTTAAGATTTTCGCATAAAAAATTTATATTTTCTCATACTATTCCCATACAATCCCACAAGGAGGTTCTGTCCATGCTTCAACAGCTGATTCTGTGCTTTATCGGTTTCTGTGCCGGGATCATCGTTGCAGGAGGTGTCTCCGGACTGCTGATCGGCCTTTCCATTGTTCCCCGCTATGCAGGTATCACGCATACAGCTGACCAGATTTTTCTTTATGAAGATCTGACACTTCTGGGAACAGTTGCCGGAACCGTCGTCACCCTGTTTCCGATCAGAATTCCGCTGGGGCCTTTTTTCCTGGCTGTCTGCGGAGTATTTTTCGGAATTTTCCTGGGCGGCTGGATCCTTGCACTGGCAGAGATTGCAAAAGTCTTTCCCGTCTTTGCCAGACGGCTGAAGCTCTCTCAGGGGCTTTCTCCGGTAATAATTTCCATTGCTGCCGGAAAAGCCCTGGGCTCCCTGTTTTATTATGCCATGAGCTGGATGTAATTCTTACTGTCACTCTACCATCTCACGAAAGGATTTTCCATATGCAAAATATCAACGAAAAAAAATATGAACAATACGTCAAGCAGCTTACTCCCACCCACAGTCTGCCGCTGAATATGGCAAAAGCTTTTCTCACAGGCGGACTGATCTGTCTTCTTGGACAGGTTATCTTAAACACAGCACAGGCTCTCGGTGCAGATGCTTCCGATTCCAGAACCTGGTGTTCTGTCCTTCTCATTCTCTTAAGCGTCCTTCTCACGGGCTTTGGTATTTATCCCAAAATCGGCAAATTCGGCGGTGCAGGAAGTCTTGTTCCCATTACCGGATTCGCCAACTCAGTGGCTGCATCCGCCATTGAGTTCCGAGCAGAAGGACAGGTTTTCGGCATAGGGTGCAAGATCTTTACTATTGCAGGTCCTGTGATCCTCTACGGCATCTTAAGTGCCTGGGGACTGGGTGTGATCTATTATATCCTGAAGATCCTGGAGGTGATATCATGAGCAAAAATCTCAGACTTGGCGCAGCCAGCATTGCATTTTCACAGCCTTTGTATATCGAAAGTGCCGCATCCATCGTCAGTCAGAAAGAGGCGGACGGTCCTCTTGGAGATCTTTTTGACCTGGTCTGTGAAGATCCCATGTTTGGCTGTGACACCTGGGAATCTGCGGAAAGCACACTGCAGAAAGAAACTGCCACTCAGGCCATAAGCAAAGCCGGACTGAGCTCCGAAGATATCCATCTGATGTTCGCCGGAGATCTTCTCGCTCAGACATCAGCCACCTGTTTCGGCTCCGCCGGACTTGGAATTCCCTTTTACGGACTTTACGGCGCCTGCTCTACCATAGGGGAAGCGCTGTCTCTCGGCTCCCTTGCTCTGACCGCCGGATTCGGCACACGGGTCTTATGTGCCACCTCCAGCCATTTCGCAAGTGCGGAAAAAGAATTTCGTTTTCCTCTGGGATACGGGAACCAGCGGCCGTTTTCTGCCACCTGGACAGTAACCGGAAGCGGTGCCTGTATCCTAAGTACATCTCCTCCCGGAGAAAAAGCACCTCTGCGCTCCGGCAAAGGCTGTGCTGCTATCACCGGCCTTACTGCCGGCCGTGTGATGGATTACGGTCTCAGGGATTCCATGAACATGGGAGGCTGTATGGCTCCTGCAGCCTGTGATACCATTGCACGGAGCTTTTCAGATTTCGGGCGGACGCCTTCGGATTATGATGCCGTCTTTACCGGGGATCTGGGGATCATCGGGCAGAAAATTCTCCTGGATCTTCTGGAGGAACAAAATATCCGGCTTTCTCCCATTCATAAAGACTGCGGTATCCTGATCTATGACGATCCTTCTCAGGACACTCACGCAGGAGGAAGCGGCTGCGGCTGTTCTGCTGTAGTCCTTGCCTCCTATATCCTTCCGAAGATTGTATCCGGAGAATGGAAGCGGATCCTTTTTGTACCAACAGGAGCGCTTCTTTCCAAAGTAAGCTTTAATGAAGGTGACAGTATTCCGGGTATTGCCCACGGAGTTGTCATCGAGCATATGGAGGTATGAGCATGGATTACTTTAACGCATTCTGGTTCGGCGGCCTTGTCTGTGCCCTGATCCAGATCCTTCTGGACAAGACAAAGCTGATGCCTGGCCGTGTGATGGTACTTCTGGTATGCAGCGGCGCCCTGTTAAGTGCCGTTGGCGTCTACCGGCCGCTGGTGGATTTTGCAGGTGCCGGGGCCTCCGTCCCGCTGATCGGTTTCGGACATGTATTATGGGAGGGTATGAAAAAAGCCATTGAAGAAGACGGCATCCTTGGGCTTTTTACAGGAGGCTTCACTGCCTGTGCTGCCGGAGTTTCCTCCGCCCTGATCTTCTCTTATCTGGCCAGTCTCTTCTTCCGTCCAAAAATGAAGAAATAATATTTCGGGAAAGGAGTTTTTCTCATGAGTGATACTCTTTATCTGCAGCTGGATCAGAACATTGAAGTCACCACCCCACATGTATATCTTCAGGATATTGCTGCACTTTCCATGAGTGATCCCAAAATCCTCAATCGCCTGCGGGTCATGCCTGTAATTGTTCTGGATGCGGAAAAGCCCGGACGCTATGTGATGTCTGTCTCAGATCTTCTGAAAAAGATCCGGAAGCTGGAACCCTCCATTGATATTTCTCCCATCGGTGAAACGGATTTTATCATCACCTACCGCATCAGCACCGCTAAGGGGAAGCTTTTCCGGTATGTAAAAATCCTTTTTGTATGCCTGGTTTCCTTTTTCGGCGCCGCTTTTTCCATTATGACCTTTAATAATGACGTAGATATGGGCAGCCTTTTTAGCCAGTTTTACACTCTTGTTACGGGAAAAAGTTCCTCCGGCTTTACCATCCTGGAGATTTCCTACTCCATCGGGATCGGCCTCGGCGTACTGATCTTCTTTAATCATTTCGGGCATCTGAAGCTAAGCGATGATCCTACACCTATGCAGGTGCAGATGCGGACCTATGAGGATGATGTAAACCGGACACTGATCGAACAGGCTGCACGAACAGAAAATCCAGAAACTGACTCATAACCAGAGTCCACTCTCATATCCGTACAATTCCGCCGCCTGTCGCACAAAAAAAGCTCCCTGCAGATTTCTCTGCAAAGAGCTTTTTTTATATAATATGGGTTTACTTTTTTTCTGAAATGATATTTACAGAAGTCCTCCGATGGATAAGAACAGAGGAGCAAATACCAGTGATACAATAGTCATAAGCTTGATCAGGATGTTAATGGAAGGCCCTGATGTATCTTTGAACGGATCGCCGACTGTATCGCCGACAACGGCTGCTTTGTGCGCCTCGCTGCCTTTTCCGCCATGATGACCTGTCTCGATGTATTTTTTTGCATTATCCCATGCACCACCTGCGTTGGACATGAAGATCGCCATCAGTACACCTGTTACAAGAGCACCGGAAAGAAGTCCTCCAAGAGCCTCAACGCCAAGAACAACACCTACGATAACCGGAACAACGACCGCCATGATTCCAGGAAGCATCATCTCGTGAAGAGCTGCTGTTGTGGAGATCGCAACGCATGATTTGTAATCCGGTTTCTCAGTTCCCTTCATGATACCCGGTTTCTCACGGAACTGGCGTCTTACTTCCTCGATCATCTTGTAAGCAGCCTTGGAAACGGATTCCATTGTGAAGGCCGAGAAGAGGAATGTAAGCATACCACCGATAAAGATACCGATCGTAACACGAGGAGCAAGGATATTGATCGCATCCAGATTTACTGCATTCGCATAAGATACAAACAGAGCAAGCGCTGTAAGAGCTGCGGAACCGATTGCAAAGCCTTTACCCATAGCTGCTGTTGTGTTACCTACAGAATCAAGCTTATCTGTGATCTCACGAACTGACTCATCCAGACCTGACATCTCTGCAATACCACCGGCATTGTCAGCGATGGGTCCATACGCGTCAACGGCAACTGTGATTCCTGTTGTGGAAAGCATACCAACTGCTGCAAGAGCGATTCCGTATAATCCATCCACACCGTATGCTACAAAAATACCAACACAGATCAGCAGGATCGGGAATGCTGTAGATTTCATACCTACTGCGATACCACTGATGATAGTTGTAGCTGCACCTGTCTCAGACTGCTCGCCGATTCCCTGAACCGGTTTATAATCTGCAGATGTGTAATACTCTGTAATGTTTCCGATGATGACACCGACAACAAGACCTGCGATCACAGCGATGGCTGCCTTCATGTCTCCGAAGAGAGTCTTGCTGAGGATCAGGGACACGATGATAACAAGTGCTGCAGATACATAGCTTCCTCTTGTGAGGGCTTTCTGCGGATTGGAATTATCATCACCTTTTACAAAGAATGTTGCAATGATGGATGCGATCAGTCCACAGCCTGCAATAGCCAGCGGATAGAGAACACCGGAAACTGCTCCGGCTACCGCACCAAGTGTAAGGGCAGATACCAGAGATCCTACATAGGACTCAAAAAGGTCTGCACCCATACCGGCAACATCACCTACGTTATCACCTACGTTATCCGCGATAACAGCCGGGTTACGAGGGTCATCCTCCGGGATTCCTGCCTCAACCTTACCTACAAGGTCAGCTCCTACGTCAGCTGCCTTTGTATAGATTCCACCACCAACACGTGCAAACAGTGCGATGGAAGAAGCACCAAGGCTGAATCCGGAAAGTACGTCAACGTTCTTTGTGATGATATACACAACGCTGACACCCAGTGCACCAAGACCTGCAACACACATACCCATAACAGCACCGCCGGAGAATGCAATGGAAAGAGCCTTGTTCATTCCTCCCTCTTTTGCTGCATTTGCTGTTCTTACATTAGCCTTTGTTGCAACGGTCATACCGCAGTATCCTGCGATTGTTGAAAACAGAGCACCTACTACGAAGCAGATTGCTGTTACCCAGCTTCCAACTCCGATTCCGATCAGTACAAAAAGTACGGCTACAAAAATAACCAGGATCTTGTACTCTGCTGTTAAGAAGGCGCGGGCACCTTCTGCGATCGCACCTGCGATCTCCTTCATTCTGTCTGTTCCTGCATCCTGCTTGCTGACCTTCGCTGCAAGGTATGCTGCGAACAAAAGTGCCAGTACTGCTGCCACCGGCACCAAATACATGTAGTTTTCCACTCTTTTTACCTCCGTTCATGTATTGTTAATACTTTATCACATTATTTTGCATATTTCAAATAGAATTTTCACTTAGTTTTTTGTTAATATTGTGATATAATAAAATTTTATATAAATGAAATAAATTTTTTTTATATTATTGTTCGCATTTTTTCAGTTTCAGACAGATTATATAATAGGAAGTTTTTTTATATCTCTATTTGGACAAAATTTCCATTTTTCTTTCCAGAAGATTTTTTTCCAATAATTGTTTTTCTGCATTTTCGAATCCAATTCGTTCTATAGTCTCGGCAAAACGTTCTCCCTTTAATCCCTGGTCCTTAAAAAGCAGGATTGCCTTCTCAATAACATCCAGTGCCTCTTCCTCTGACGTAAAGATCCGGTTCAGGGCCTTTCCATGAGAAATTTTCTTTCCCCAGCGTCCACCGATATAGATCTTGAATCCGTAGGTACCGTCCGGGATGGAATGGAATGGACATTTTCCCACACACCTTCCGCAGTGTCTGCAAAGCTCCTCATCAATGTGCAGTTTCCCGTCAACGACTTTCGCCACTTTGTTTGGACATGCAGCTTCAATGGCACATTTTTTGCAGCCCTTGCATGCCTCGCTGTCAAAGTGCGGAATCCTCTGTCCGATGATCCCCACATCATTCAGATTTGGTTTCACACAGTTATTCGGGCATCCGCCTACTGCGATCTTAAATTTATGCGGCAGTGCAACCTGACGGTAGCCTTTATAGAATCTCCGGAAAATCTCTTCTGAAATTGCATAGGAATCCAGAAGTCCATACTGACAGGTGGTTCCCTTGCAGGATACTACCGGTCGGACCTTTGCTCCTGTTCCTCCTGTCTCCAGACCTTCCTTCGCAATAAATTCCTGAAACTCTTCGATCTTTTCGTAGGGGATTCCCTGGATCTCCACGGAGAGCCTGGTCGTGTAGGTAAGATTTCCGTTGCCAAATTTCTCTGCTGCTTCCGCCATACATCTGTGCTGTGCCGCTGTCACCTTTCCGTTTACAGTGATCACCCGTGCAGAAAATTCATCGGTTCCCCGGTTATTTAAAAACCCCTGCCCCTTCAGTCTTTTCTCTTCCTCTTTGCTTACAGTTAATGCTGACATATTTCCTCCTCCTGGTCTCACCGGCATTCCGATACTTTCCCATGGTATCGTTGCCCTGTATTTTGCAATGTTGAAATCGTTTTCACGTACTTCCTACTATACCACTTGAAGATGTATTTGAGAAATGATATTATTTTATAAAAATGATAGGTTTTACCTATATACCAATTTACAATAAAAGGAGATTCCATATGACCATCCGCCATCTCACTGTTTTTGCGGCCGTTGCGGAACAGGGCTCCATGAGTGCTGCTGCCAAACATCTTTATCTTTCCCAGCCAACAGTCAGTCAGGCCATCCGTGAGCTGGAAGCTCATTATAACGGCCTTCTCTTTGAACGTCTTGGGAAAAAGCTTTATCTCACAGAACGGGGAAAGCTTCTTCTTCCCCATGCCCGTGAAATGATCCGCCAGTTTCAGCAGCTGGAAGAGCTGATGCAGAACCAGGGACAGTCTTCCACCCTGAAGCTTGGCTCCACCCTCACTGTGGGAACCTGCCTGACCCCATCCATTATCCTGGATCTGCAGAAAAGAATCCCGGACCTTGACGTTTACTCCTTTGTCACCAACACGCAAAATATCGAACAGAAGCTTCTGCGTTCTGAGCTGGACGCTGCTGTGGTAGAAGGTGAGATCCATTCCCCGGACCTTGTCGTTCTTCCCATCATCGACGACTGTCTGGTCCTTGCCGCCGGAAAAAAGCATCCGTTTTACCGCAGAGGACGCATCCATGACCAGGAGCTGAACAACCAGAAATTTGCAGTCCGGGAATATGGAAGCGGTACCAGACAGCTTTTTGAAGATTACACCCTTCGCCATGATCTGAAGATCCGGACTGCCTGGGAAGCCAACAGTCCGCAGGCACTGCTGAACGCAGTGCTGTATAACCAGATGCTCTCTGTTATGTCCATCCGTCTTATGCATCATGAGATCCGTCACCGTTCAGTCCGGGTCTTCTGCAACGAAGCAGGGGAATGGAACCGGAAATTCAAGCTGGTCTATCACAAGAATAAGTTTCTTACCCCTGCTATCTTTGAGCTGGAAAAGATCCTTCACACCTATCAGCAGCTGGAACTGCCCTCTGTCATGGGTGTTCTGGAACAAGAATAAGCAGGGGACTTACCTGATCCAGTAAAAAAACGGCCGCACATATCGCTCTTACGATATGTACAGCCGTTTTTCGTTTTTTCTCACCCGACAGGGTCGGATCTTTTTTTGAACCGGATATTTAGTTTGATTCGTTGAACACGTTTTTATCCAGTGCACGGTTCTGGTGTGCAACGATGGTTGTGCAGACTGCATCACCGGTAATGTTAACCGCTGTTCTGGTCATATCCAGGATACGGTCAATACCCATGATCAGACCAATTGCCTCAACCGGAAGTCCTACAGAATTAAATACCATGGTCAGGGTAACAAGACCAACACTTGGTACACCGGCAGTTCCTACGGAAGCAAGGGTTGCAGTTCCGATAACTGTCAGATAATCCATCGGACTTAAGTGGATACCGAAGGCCTGTGCCGCAAATACTACGGCAACACCCTGCATGATAGAGGTACCGTCCATATTGATAGTAGCTCCAAGAGGAATGGTAAATGAAGAAATCTTCTTGGAAACACCCACTTTCTTGGACAGGGTATCAATGGACATCGGGATCGTGGCATTGGATGTAGCTGTTGAGAATGCAAATGCCATAACCGGGAAAAATTTCTTGATGAATTTTATCGGATTCAGTCCTGTGAAGATCTTCAGCAGGATCTGGTATACGCCGAAGCACTGGATTGCCAGTGCAAGGAGAACACCGATCATATATTTTGCCAGCGGGATAAATGCGCTGAAACCGATGTTTGCAAAGGTTCTGCTGATAAGGCAGAATACACCGATCGGTGCAAGTGCCATGATCATCATGGTCATCTCCATCATGATGTCATTGAACTGGCTTAAAAAGTTCGCTACTGTCTCTGCGCGCTCTCCCATTTTCGCAAGGATCACACCCACGATCAGGGCAAATACGATAACCTGAAGCATGGTTCCGCTTGCCAGGGAATTGATCGGATTATCCGGAATGATATTCAGGATGGTATCCGTAAGAGAGGTCGCCTCCATAGTCTCCACAGAGGAAGCGGAGGACTGAATAGAGCTCATATCAAGTCCCACACCCGGATTGATCAGATTACCTACCGTCAGAGCAACCGAAACAGCCAGAGCTGTAGTCGCCAGATAAAATACCAGTGTTCTCACACCTACGGTTCCAAGCTTCTTGGTATCACCGATGGACATACTTCCGCAGACAAGGGAACAGAATACCAACGGTACAACCAGCATTTTCATCAGACGGATAAATCCCTGTCCGATCACATAAAGGATTCCCTCCACGATCACATCTTTCTTGAAGCTGCTGTCAGGAACCAGGTAACAGAGAATGATTCCCAGTATTGCACCTGCGATCAGCGCCACAAAGATCTTCGTGGTAAGGCCCATTTTCTTTTTCTGCTGTGTTTTCTCTTTTATATTTTTCTCTTTCATTCTAGTCCTCCGCTCTTTCATCCATATATTCTTTCAGCGATGCTTTCCAGTCCGGCATGTCATACACTTCAATAATACGGAGGATAAAATTATCAAGGACAGCATATGGCGGTCTGACAGAAGAAAGATCTGACTGCTCTGTCGGCACGGATCTCAGTTCGATCTCCTTTCCTGCAAGGCGAAGGATCTCGGTTGCAAACTCATAACGGTTGCATACACCGCTGCAGGTTACGTGATAAGTTCCATATTCGTTGGTATCGATAAGATACAGGATCATTCTTGCCAGATCCTTGGCGCTGGTCGGTGATCCGAACTGATCCGAAGCAACGGAAAGCGCCTGGCCTTTTTCTGCTGTCTCCAGCACACGGTTTACAAAATTGTTTCCGCCTTTTCCGTATACCCAGTTGCTTCGGATAATGAAATGTTTGTGTGTAAACTCTTTTACATAGTTCTCTCCGGCTCTCTTGGAACGGCCGTAAACAGTCAGCGGATTGGTATCGTCAAACTCTGTATACGGTTTTTTGCTCTTTCCGTCGAAAACATCATCTGTGGAAAGCTGGACGATCTTTGCCCCGCATTTTCTTGCCACGATGCTTAAGTTTCTGGCTCCCAGTGCGTTGACACGGTATGCATGTTCCGGATTCTTCTCACACTCATCGGTATCTGTGATACCGGTGCAGTTGATGATCACATCCGGACGGTTAATGGAACCGAAGTTGATCACTTCATCTGTGTCTGTGATATCCAGCTCATCAAGATCTGTGTTCAGAGTCTCGATCTGCATTGGATCCAGAACATCATTCAGTGCCCGTCCGATCTGTCCGTTGGCACCTGCGATCCATACTTTTAACATCTTTCTACCTCCCTGGTGTAATGTGTGTGATACATAAAATAAAGAGACATCGATTTAGATCAAAACCAATGCCCCTTTAACCTATATACTGAAATATATTTTATCAATATCACAAAAAGCTGTCAAGAAAAAAGCCCCTGTTTCCATAAGGTTCCTGCTGCTGATGTTACTGCCCACCGGCAGTATTTCCTCAAGATGTTTTTGTGAACAGAATTTACAGAAATCCTGAGGATCGAAAGTTCCATAACTCCCGATTTTGTATTGTAAATTCTGTCCCATGAATTATAATCTAAACAGGAGATCATCTAAAAACACATACAAAGGAGAAACTTATGAAAAAGCTAAAAGAATTAACATCTCTGCTATTTCTGTTCTGCTGTCTTTGCTTCTGTCTGATCCTGTTTCCACAGACAGCCCGGGCAGGCTCTCTTACGCCAACCGCACAGGACAATCTCAATGTCAGGTTACGCCGTACCTCTGATCTTATTCCTGTTTCCGGCGGATACATGAGGGTCTTCCACCAGAAAAATTCTGTCGGCGTTGAATATTACGATAATGATCTGAAGATCAGAAGCAAGCGCAAGATCAACATGGAGCTTCCACTGTGGGGTGGCTTTTATGCCGGATCTGACGGATATTATCTGGTAGAAGGCCAGACAAACAACAAAGAAAACGATTCCGCTGAGGTCATCCGCGTTATCCGCTACGATACAAACTGGAACCGGAACGGTGCAGCAGCAATTACCAGTAACCCGGAGCTTTTTGGCGGTGAGGTCCGCACGCCCTTTGACTATGGCTGTGTGGAAATGACAGAAAGCAACGGCAAGCTCTATGTTGTTACCGGTCACGAAGGATATGTGGATTCCTCTGTCGGTCAGGGACATCAGGGCTTCCTTATGGCCGAGATCGACCAGGCAACCATGAAAGGAAAGATCGTTTCCTGCGATCTGTGGCATTCCTTTGCACAGTATATCAAATCACAAGATTCTTATCTCTACGTACTGGAGCAGAGTGAGGGTTCACGATGTACAAAGCTTTCCAGATACGACAGCACTACACTTGACTGCACCACCATAGAGCTTTTGCCATACGGAGGCTCACATACTTCTGTGTGGGCACTGGCCTGCTACGCAAGCGTTGACGGCATGGCTGTTTCCTCTGACAGTGTATTATGCGTTGGCACTTCCATCGATCAGTCCAAATATGATAAGGTATCTGAAAACACGCCTCATAACCTTTATCTGTCCGTCACACCAATGTCTGACTTTTCCGAAAAAGCAACCACTACCAGGAAGCTTACCAACTTTACAGGCGGAGGAAAAAGCTTTGCGGGCGTAAAGATCACCAAAATAAATGACAACCGTTTTATGATTTCCTGGGAAGAATACGTCTCCGACGATAACAAGAAAAACTCTTCCGCTAATGATCCGCTCTCTTCCAGCACCCTTCATTATCTTTTTGTGGACGGAAAGGGAAAGAGCCTCAGCAAAGAGTTTACAACAGCTGCTCCGATTTCTGACTGTCAGCCTGTGGTAAAGGATTCCAGGGTCGTTTATTATGCTTCAAACTCCAACACCTTGAACTTTTATTCCATTAATTCCGACAACGGAAAAGCTGACAAAAAAACTTACCATATCGCAGGTGACAACGCAACCTGGAATTTCAAAAACGGTATCCTTACGATCTCCGGCTACGGACCACTTTCTATTTCCACAGAGGAAAACAACCGATACCCGGTCTCTTCAACAAAAAGCTGGTTTTCCTTCTCCAGCGATTCCTCCTGGAAAGCTATCAAAAACCAGATCAGAAAGGTAATAATAAAGCCCGGGATCACAAGTATTTCCGAAAGGGCCTTTGTTTATCTTCCTGAGCTGAAAGAAGTGGACATCCAGAAAGGGGTCACAAAGATCGGAAAAGAAGCTTTCGCCTACTGTAACAAGCTATCCAGGATCAACATACCTGATACCGTTAAAAGCATTGGAACGGATGCTGTGTGGTGCGGCTATTACTGGTCTGACAGCTCTCATGCATATTTTTGCAAGATCCATGCTCCGTACGGCTCTTACGCAGTTACGTATGCCAAGAAAAACAATATCAGCTATGCATGCAATATTTCCGATGCAGCTGTAACAGGGATCCAAAAAACATATACCTATACAGGCTCTGACATAAAGCCCGTTCCAACCGTAACTCTTGGAAAAGCAAAGCTTTCTGGCATCAATGATTATCATGTGACATACCAGAACAATAAAAAAGCAGGAACTGCTACCCTGAAGCTCATCGGTGATAACCATTTCTACGGAACCATCACCTTAAATTTCCAGATCACTCCTGCAGCCACACCAAAGCCACAGACTTCAAAAACATTCCGGGATGCTTATAATGTCTACACAGTCAATACCACCGGGACTTCCGTAGCACTGAAGGGACCACGTTCACGCAATACTGTCACTGCAAAGATTCCGGCCACTGTCAAAGCTAACGGAAAAACCTACAAAGTCACAGCCATTGCAGCCAATGCCTTCAAAAACTGTAAAAACCTGAAACAGGTAACGATTTCAGGAAATATCACAAGCATAGGTGCCGGAGCCTTCCAGGGATGCACAAGTCTTCGTACTGTAAAAATCGGTTCCCGAGTTTCTGCGATCGGCACAAAAGCTTTCTGTGACTGTAAGGCCCTTACCTCTGTCACCATACAGACAGGACGTCTTACTTCCAAAAGCTCAGGTAAATATATCTTCACAAGAGCAGGTCAGAATAATTACAAAAAACTGACTGTAAAGGTTCCGGCAAGCAGACTTTCCTCTTACAAAAAGCTGTTTCAGAGCCAGGGTCTGTCCACACAGGCCAGGGTTATCAAATAGTCAGGATCGTACCTTGCATTTCCACGCCCCTTATGCTATACTCAGTTTCGCTGCAAAAGCCCGCAAAAACCAAGGTCGTACAGGGCTTACAAGGCGGTCACCGCCTATAAATGTGCCGAGTGTTCGTGACCTTCCACTCGTAAAACAAAACTAAAGGAGAATAAAAAACATGAAAAACAAAGGTACTCATTTTCTGGTACAGGGAGCTGCCATTGCAGCTGTATATGTTGTCCTGACACTGGTATTCGCGCCACTTAGCTTCGGTGAAGTTCAGATCCGGTTTTCCGAGGCGCTGACCGTGCTTCCGTTCTTCACACCGGCTGCCATCCCGGGACTGTTCGTGGGATGTATCATTGCCAATCTTCTTGGCGGTGCGATTCCAGTTGACATCATTTTCGGAAGTATTGCCACACTTATCGGTGCATTCTTTACCTACAAGCTTCGCAATACAGGCAAATGGACAGCCCCGATCCCGCCGATCGTTTCCAACATTGTGATCGTTCCTCTTGTGCTTCGTTACGGATATGGCATTAACCTTCCTATCCCGTTTATGATGCTCACAGTAGGAGCCGGCGAATTTATCTCAGCCGGTGTGATCGGTATGATCCTTCTTGGAGCACTTTCCAAATACAAAAATGTACTTTTTCATAAAAAAGCAGCAGTCTGACTAAATCTGCTGCCCACAAAAAGGAGCCATGAGAAAACAGCAGCATTTCTCATGGCTCTCTTTTATTTTTTCTCTGCGGATTCCTGCAGACTGCGCAGGATCCTCTTTTCCATTCTGGATACCTGTACCTGGGATACGCCAAGCTCATGGGCGATCTCCATCTGGGTCATGTTCTGAAAATACCGCATATAGATCAACCTCCGCTCCTTTGCCTCCAGAGTCCCCAGTATCTCTTCCAGAAAAATCCTGTCCAGTACTTTTTCCTGCCGGTTTTCTTTTTCCGGAAGCTTGTCCATCAGAGAAATCTCCGTTCCCTCACCCTGATAGATCGTTTTGTGAAGAGATTCCACTTCTGCACCGGATTCCATGGTCATTACCAGTTCTTCTATGGAAATTCCCATTTCCTCTGCCATTTCTCCCGTCGTAGGTTCCCGCTCCAGCCGGCGTGTCAGTGCTTCTCTCACCTGATAGATCCTGTAGTGGTTTTCCTTCAGAGAACGGCTTACCTTCAGTATCCCGTCGTCCCTGAGATAACGTTTGATCTCTCCGATGATCATGGGAACGGCATAGGTGGAAAATTTCACATCATAGGACATGTCAAACTTATCCACAGCTTTCAGAAGTCCGATGCTACCGATCTGGAACAGATCCTCCATCTCCACCCCTCGTCCCAGAAAACGCTTTGCCACACTGTATATCAGTCCTGTATTTTCCTCAAACAAAAGATCTCTTGCCGCTTTATCCCCCTGGTGTGCACGCCCGATGAGGACAAGAGTACGATCCATAGTTACCTCCTGATGATCTTTTTCATGTGCACTGTAGTTCCACGGCCAACCTCCGATTCCACCTGAAGCTCATCCATAAACGCCTCCATGAATGTAAACCCCATACCGGAGCGGTCTTTATCAGCCTTTGTGGTAAACAGAGGCTCCATGGCTTTTTTGATATCCGGGATCCCGGCTCCGTGATCTGTCACATCTACCTGAAGCTCCTGCCCCCGGAGACGACATTCTACCCGAATCTTATGTATCTCCCCTTCATACCCGTGTATGATGCAGTTGGTCACTGCCTCCGATACTGCGGTCTTCAGATCCGAAATTTCCTCCAGCGTAGGATTCAGCTGTGTGCAGAATGAAGCCACAGCAACTCTTGCCAGTGCTTCATTTACCGGTCTGCTGTCAAAAATGATCGTCATTTCATTTGTGTTTTCCATCATAAACACCCTCCTGTTCACCTGCCGATTTTTTAATTCCACAGATTTCAATATATTTTCCCACTCCGGATAGCCGCAGAAGCTTTGCAATATGACTGTTCACATTGACAACCTGCACACATTTCCCCCTCATGCCAAGTGCCCGGTACCTACCCATCAGCAGACCGATCCCGGAACTGTCCATAAAAACGGTCTCTGAGAAATCAAAAATCATATTTTTTATATAGTTATGTCCAATAATTCGGTCTGAATCTCTCCGAATCTCATCAGAAGCCGGATGATCCAGTTCCGCCGGAAGATGTACAGTCAGCACGGTTCCGGATTTTTCAAAACCTGATGTCATTCTATCATTCCCCCATTTTTGATTTTTTATTCCATTTCTCATGACCAAAGGGTAAAAAAAGAGGAATGCGCCAACGCACATTCCCCTTATCCGAGGTTTCTCCTCTGTATGAGTTATGATATTTTTTATTCTGTATAACCTCCATCGTAAGAGGAATCCTCATATCCTCCGTCACTGTAGCTGCTGTCTTCTCCGGAATCTCCGTCAGAGCTCTGTGCATCTTCTCCCGCCGAAGCTGCGGCATCCGCTCCAGCTTCAGCTGTTCCATCTGTGCTGCTGTCAACACTGGACGTTCCGTCAGAAGCTCCGCTCTCAATCCCGCTTACACCGGTCTTTCCGCTGATAGTACTGTAAATTCCCTTTGCAGAATCTGACAGTGTATCCACATATACCTTCTGGAGTTCCAGCGCCGCTGTATCCAGATCCTCCTGCTGCATGGCAGTATATGCATTAAACAAAGCCTCATAGCTCTGACTGCGTTTCTGCTCTTCCTCTGCCTGCTTGGCAACTGCATCTGCCGTATCACTGGACTGGGCAGCTTCTCCCTGAGCTTTGGTAAGCTCCACGCTCTGGCTGGAAAGAGAATCACTGTACTGTATGATCTGCTGATTGGCCTGCCTGTAAATATCCTGTTTCACAGCCGGCAGTACAAGGAGCCAGAATGCTGCCGCCCCTGCCGCAAATCCAAGTACCGTGGTAAAGAAAAGTGATATCTTTGATCTTTCTTTATAAGACGACGGCCTTACAACGATTTCTCCTGAAATATTATCATTCTCATTTTTTTCATTTCCAAACAAGCCCTTACGCCGTTTTTCCATCTTTGTGGTAACACCCGTCTGCTCGTCAACTTCACGCAGGAAACGAAGTGTGGTGGTATTGGTCTTGTCGATCCTGGCTGCTTTTTTCAGGGTTCTTCTCGCCTTATTCCACTCCTGATTCTTCATCTGGATCAGAGCAAGAAGATGATACCCCTTGATCAGCTTGGGATTCTGGGACAGGATCTTTTTCAGGCGGATGGCCGCCATATCCTCATGGCCTTCCCTGCACATGGCGAGGGCATTGTTATATTTCTTGATGCTTTCGTTGATTGTTTCCAGTTTGTTCTGGTTTGCCTGAAGCCTGGCAATATATTCTGAAGCCAGATTTCGGTTCTTCTGGATATTCTTGCTGATGACCCACTCACTCAGTGCGGCAACCACCTCACCGGTCTCAAAATATACAAGACCAAGAAGATTTCTTGCACGGATATTCCGTTTGTCATAGGCAAGACTTTGCTTCAGACAGCTGATCGCCCCGGACAGATCCCGGATGCTGGCTTTTTCCAGCCCCTGATTATAATAAAGCTTGGAAAGATAATCCACCTTCTTCTGGATCAGTACATTGGCTCCACAGTGCGGACAATAATCCAGATCTGTATCCGTCAGGAACGCTCCACAGTTTATGCAGTTCATCCACTTCTCCTTATCTTACACGTCTGTTGCTCTTGACCTCACGCAGCATCTCCTGGAGTACATCCATGATATCTGTGATCTCCCGGTCATAAATGACACCTTCTACATCTGCCACATCCAGACATGGTTCAAATTTCTTCAGTTCCTCTTCGTAATCGATCATAATTTTTTCCTCCTGATCACAGCCTTGATCTCACCGACCAGATAAAGGGATCCTACACAGAACAGCATTCCATCCTCACCTTTTTCCTTTACTGCCCGTTCAAAAGCTGCTGGAACATCCTCTATTGCTTCCACTTCCGGTACTCCGTCTTCACGGAAGATCTCCGCAAGCTCTTCTACCGGAACTTTACGGTATCCACCTACCTGTGTGACGATCACATGTCGAAAACGGATCCTGCTACAGATCGTGCGGATCATATCCGTATAGTCCTTGTCATCCACTGCGGAAAACAGCAGAGTCAGAGGAAATTCCTTCTGAAAATGTTCTGCTGTCTCTACAAACTTCTCAACACCGTCTTCGTTATGTGCGCCATCCACGATCACACCCGGAAGAACCGTTTCCATCCTTCCCTGCCAGCGTGTTTTTGCCATACCAGCCTTCAGAGCCTCCAGAGATACCGGAATCTGATCTTCCAGTACCTGAATGGTTTTCACCGCAAGAGCTGCATTCATAACCTGATAACGGGCGATAAACGGTATATCAAATACGGTATCGCCATATGTCTCGTCCTTAAGAGAAAATCGGATTCCGTCCTTTGTGATCTTATGGATCTCTGTGTCTTCCCGTTTCAGCTCATAATATGGACATCCCAGCTTCTCTGCATGCTCACGCATCACTACGGCCGCATCCGGATCATTTCCATCGTAGATCACCGGAACACCCGGCACCATGATCCCTGCCTTCTCTCCTGCGATCTCGGAAACTGTATTTCCAAGATACTGCATATGATCGAGGCTGATGGATGTGATCACACAGGCTGCCGGATCCTCCACAGCAGTGGTTGCATCCAGACGTCCGCCAAGACCGGTCTCCAGTGTTACATAATCCACGCCGGCTTCTGCAAAGATCACCATTCCCATCAGAAGGAGTGTCTCAAAATAGGTGGGATGATAGCTTCCCTCCGCAACCAGCTCATCGGAAAGCTTTTTAACTTTTTCAAAAGCACGAAGGAAAGTATCGTCATTGATCACTTCCTCGTTGATCTGAAAACGCTCGTTGATCTCCACCAGATGAGGAGATGTAAAAAGTCCGCAGGAATATCCTGCTTCCCGAAGGACCGATGTGATAAAAGCACAGGTACTTCCCTTTCCGTTGGTTCCTGCCACATGGATCACACGGAATTTCCTCTGCGGATCTCCAAGTCTTCTTAAGCATTCTCTGGTATGGTCCAGGCTGTTCTTAGTAGTAAATCTCGGTATATCTTCAATATACGCAACTGCTTCTTCGTAATTCATAAAAAAAACCATCACTTATCTATAATGTATTCGTAAAGAACTTTTGGGGAGAAAAGCTTCTCCCCTCCTGTTCGTTACGATACCATTATATAATAGTGGTGGAAGATGTCCAGTCCTAATCGTAATATTTTATCCGACATTTTTTGTATCGGAGTATCTTTTCTATGCCATTTACTGGTTGTCTGTACTGTTTTCTTCACCGGAATCTTCTGTGGATTCCGTTTCTGACGCTGTATCCGTTTCCTCCATTGACCCTGTATCAGAACTGCTCTTTTCACTGTCAAGCTTCCACTTGCTGTCAGCGAGCAGCGCATAAACCGCCCGGTCATGGCTCTTTGTCATGGCCTTTCTTGTGGAACTGTTGCTTCGCTGCACTACCGAGAGCCGGTCAAAATCATCCAGTTCCTTTCCGGTAATGATCAGCTTGGTAGGATTCACGTAAACCGTATCGTACCATTCTCCGTTGATCTTCACCTGGCTGGACGGCGTAAAGTTTGTCCCCTGGATATAATAGGTGTGATCCGTCTCAGACACAACCTGAATGGAATCCAGCGTGGTATCATAGATTCCCATACGCATCTTTGTCCGCTCAAAAAGATTCGCTCCGTCATATGTATACTGCTTTCCGTAGAGAAGATCGTACTGCAGGGTCTCCAGATCCACCTGATAATTTTTGGTGTTTCTTCTTGCCTGATGATACTTGAAAACATTTCCCTCATGGATACCTACACGATCCATAACCTCTGCTGCCATCTGGTATGCCGCAAGATTTTCTTTCTTTTTCTTAAGTCCGAAATTATCCCACATCACATACTCTGTCTGGAACAGATATTTATTCTCCACATCCTCCACGGTCAGTCCCATGGTCGGCAGATGATCACCATACATGACCAGTACCACATCCTCCGGATAATCTGCAAGCCTGTCAGTCAGCTCTTTGACAAAATTATCCATCTCATGGATCTGATTTACATAATACTCCCACTTATTATTCAGCTCGTCAGTAGGTGCCCCGGAAACTGTGATCTCCGGATTTTCCAGTACCGGTTCTGAAGGATAATCTCCATGTCCCTGTACGGAAATAGTATATACATAATCAGGCCCTTCTGTAGAATCCAGACACTTGACGATCTCATCGGTGAGGACACTGTCCTTGGTCCAGCCCAACGAGTTCTTCTGGTTTTCATCCTTCATATACTCTGCCGAAGTGAAGGTATCAAATCCCAGATTCGGAAAAATACTTCTTCTTCCGTAGAAATTCGCCTCATTATTATGTACTGCATGAGCAGTATAGCCCAAATTCTTCAGAATATACGGTGCGCTCTCACATGTAGTTTCCTTAAGGATACTCTTGTAAGGATACTCTCCCGGTCCAAAATAATGAAGGCTCATTCCGGTAATGGATTCAAACTCAGTATTTGCGGTTCCGGCTCCTACGGAAGGTACCTTATAATATCCGGAGGAATACTCCTTCATCAGCTTTCTGAAATTCGGAATAGGATCTTCTGACAGCTCCAGATAATTTACCAGCGTAGGATCAAAAAAGGACTCCAGCTGTAAAAACAGAATATTCGGATGACTGCCTTCTTTCGTTTCCGGAAGATTTTCTTCCGACTTCTCGATCCTTTTGATCTCGCTTTTGGAATAATCTCTCGGAGCACTGATTCCGGTATTAAAGATCGTCGTTGCCAGACAGTAAGGATATCCGTAATCCTCATAAGCTATGGCAATATTTCCAAAATAATTGGAAAGAACTCTTTTTTCCAGAGCAAGCTGTGTGATTCCTCCAAATGCAAGAACCCCAACCAGGACCAGTGGAATATTCACCTTATATTTCAGCTTGCCTCTGTACTTCGGCGACCTTATCAGGATGATCAGAAGGATCAGAACCGCAATTCCCAGAAGAACTGCACCTATGGTCATCTGGGTATGGGTCAGATATTTTTTTGCAATACTGAGACCATCTGTCAGATTCTTCACATCCGGTCCTGTAAACGGTGTGACACGATTGAGAAGAAGCACACCGTTTACGATTCCCAGAAACAGCCATAAGCTGCCCACAAAGATACGCCAGAAAATTCTCTTTCGGAAGAGATAAACAATCAGCATCGTCGTAAAGATAAACGCTGCATTATAAGCAAATACAAGCGGCTTTGTGGTCATGTAGGTCCACGCCTCTGTGAACGAGTGCCTGCATATGGCCTCGATCACAAAGTACAGGACTGCACAGCCCAGAGCCTGAAGTATCAGCGAAATCTTATTGAAAAAGTTACACCACTTCATTAAAACACTCCTTCGTTATTTCACCATCTGTGTTAACTGCAGGTTCACTTTCTCTTTCATCTCTTTGTATTTCTCAAGTTTCTCCTTCTCTGCCTCTACCTTGGCTGCAGGTGCCTTGTTCACAAAATTCGGATTGTTCAGCATTCCCTCGCAGCGTGCGATCTCTTTTGTAAGTCGCTCCTGCTCTTTTGTGAGACGTTCGATCTCTTTTTCACGGTCGATCAGATCCTCCAGCGGCAGATAAACCACACCGTCTGCCACAACGATGGATACCGCATCCTCACCGATTCCGTTCTTATCCTGCTGTACGTGGATCTCTTTTGCAAACGCAAGGTTTGTAAAGGATTTCTTGCAGGACTCAAAACGTGCACAGCACTCTGCATCCTTGCCTACGATGTAGATATTGGTCTTTCTGTTCTGCGGTACGTTCATCTCGTTTCTGGTGTTACGGATTCCACGTACAACCTCCTGGAAGCTTGAAACTGCTTTCTCAGCATCTGCAAAATCCATCTCGTCTCTGTATACCGGCCAGTCGGAGATCATGATGGACTCTTCATCCGGAAGCAGTGTGCAGTAGATCTCTTCTGTGATAAACGGCATGAACGGATGAAGAAGCTTCAGTCCCTGTGTCAGCGCAGTGCGGAGTGTCCACAGTGCATCGTTTGCTGCTGCCGGGTTTTCCTCTGCCTTCCACAGTCTTACCTTTGCCATCTCGATATACCAGTCACAGAGCTCATCCCACAGGAAATCATAGACCTTCTGTACGGCAATTCCAAGCTCATATTTATCCATATTCTCAGTAACATCACGGATCACTGTGTTCAGTCTGGAAAGGATCCATTTATCCTCGTTGCACAGTGCGTTCAGGTCTTCCGGCGCTGTTACTGTCTTGCCCTCCAGGTTCATCATAATGAAACGGGAAGCATTCCAGATCTTATTTGCAAAGTTACGGCTGGATTCTACACGCTCCCAGTAGAAACGCATATCATTTCCAGGTGCATTACCTGTCATCAGTGTCAGACGAAGGGCATCTGCGCCGTATTTGTCGATAACCTCCAGCGGATCGATACCGTTTCCAAGAGACTTACTCATCTTACGTCCCTGTGAGTCACGTACCAGACCGTGGATCAGTACATGGTGGAACGGTGTCTCACCGGTCTGCTCCAGTGCGGAGAATACCATACGGATAACCCAGAAGAAGATGATATCATATCCGGTTACCAGAACATCTGTAGGATAGAAATACTCAAGCTCCGGTGTCTTATCCGGCCATCCAAGTGTGGAGAACGGCCACAGTGCGGAACTGAACCAGGTATCCAGAGTGTCCTCATCCTGATGCATATGTGTGCATCCGCATTTCGGGCATTTCTCCGGCATCTCTCTTCCAACCACCATCTCACCGCACTCATCGCAGTAATAAGCCGGGATCCTGTGTCCCCACCAAAGCTGACGGGAAATACACCAGTCACGGATATTCTCCAGCCAGTGCAGGTAAGTCTTGTCAAAACGTGCCGGAACAAACTGAAGGTTTCCGGCGTCCAGAGTTTTGATAGCAGCTTTTGCCATTTCGTCCATTTTTACAAACCACTGTGGTTTGATCATCGGCTCTACCGTTGTACCGCAGCGGTCATGGGTACCAACACTGTGGCTGTGCGGAACAACCTTTACAAGAAGTCCCTGCTCCTTCAGGTCCTCTACCATGGCCTTACGTGCCTCGTAACGGTCCATACCTGCATATTTTCCGCCAAGACTGTTGATGGTGGCATCATCATTTAAGATGTTGATCTCCTCAAGGTTATGACGGCGTCCAACCTCAAAGTCGTTGGGGTCGTGTGCCGGTGTGATCTTAACGCAGCCTGTTCCGAATTCCTTGTCAACATACTCATCGGCAATAACCGGGATCTCTCTGTCTGTAAGAGGAAGCTTCAGCATCTTTCCTACAAGGTCTTTATATCTTTCATCCTCCGGGTTTACAGCAACTGCTGTATCGCCGAGAAGTGTCTCCGGACGAGTGGTCGCGATCTCAACAAAACGTCCTTCCTCACCTACGATGGGATAATTGATGTGCCAGAAAAATCCGTCCTGGTCCTCATGTACAACCTCTGCATCAGAAATAGAGGTCTGGCATACCGGACACCAGTTGATGATCCTGGAGCCTTTGTAGATATAGCCTTTCTCATAAAGGCGGATAAATACTTCCTGAACAGCCTTGGAGCAGCCCTCATCCATGGTAAAGCGCTCACGCTCCCAGTCTGCAGATGCTCCCAGCTTTTTCAGCTGGTTGATGATCTTTCCGCCGTACTCCTCTTTCCATGCCCAGGCATGTTTCATAAATTCGTCACGGCCGATCTCGTTCTTATCAATCCCTTCCTTACGAAGTTTCTCTGTTACCTTAACCTCTGTAGCGATGGCTGCATGGTCAGTTCCCGGCTGCCAGAGAGCCTCATAGCCCTGCATTCTTTTGAAACGGATCAGGATATCCTGCATGGTCTCATCCAGTGCATGTCCCATATGCAGCTGTCCGGTTACATTGGGCGGCGGCATTACAATTGTAAAAGGTTTTTTGTCCGGATTAACTTTTGCATGGAAGTATCCGTTATCCATCCATTTTTTGTACAGACGATCCTCAATACCCTTGGGATCATAAGTCTTTGCAAGTTCTTTGCTCATGTTTTCCTCCTGAATCTTTCTGATTATAGGAACCTTAAAATGCTCCTGTTTTCTGCAAGAAAAAACACGCCCTCCACACAAAAGCCAATAACTAATGTGCGAAGGGCGATCATTCTCGCGGTACCACCTTCATTATCCGGAAAAAACATCTGTTATTCCCGTCTATCTCTTGTCCCTTAACGCGGGGTACGTGAAAACCTACACAGCAGCATCTGCATCTGTTCTGCATTTCTGCTTTCAGTTTCCCGGCTCCTAAGCTACCTTCTGCAGTCCTCCATCTGAAAATGCCTTTCAGCCTGCGCTTCTCTTGCGTCTGTGCATTTCTCTCTGTCAGCGTAGATCTGCATACTCCTCTTATTCAACACCTTTGCCATGTTCCTACTATAATGAAATTTTCTTTTTTTGTCAAGACAGAGGCCTTATTTCAAAAGTAAAAATCAAAATAAAACAGAATATCTCCACCGGTTATTTTTTCCAATGGAGATATTTTTTTATCTATCTTTCTTTTATTGTTTTGTACTCCTTCTCAATGCCTGCGATCAGTGTTTTCATTGTATATTCCAGAATTTCATTTCCGAATGCTTCCGATGATTCTCGGACCGGATGACGTCCTGCAATACCGATCAGATTACTCTCATCTTCTTTTACCTGTCCAAAGTCAACCAGTTCCGGCCGAACAGCCATTACAATAGAGGTCTCATTTGCTCCGGCATGATCATTCTGATATTTCAGTCTCTCATCATCCGCATAGGTCCATGCTGTCATAATGCACAGTCCGTATTTTTCTTCTGCCTCTTCCTTCATTTCCTGAAATGCATTTGTTGACGGACCGTGTCCATGTCCCACAACGATGCGGACTCCTGCTCTGGAAAGCTGTGCAAAAATACTGCGCAGCAGATCCTGAAACAGTCCCTTTTCCATCCAGTAAGCACTGCCCTTCATCTGCTGGGCACAATAGATATTCAGTGCGCCCTCTGTATTGATATCCATTCCATAAAATACAGTTCCCCGATCATCAAATAAACGGTCAGGTCCCATGAACAGCATCGGAAGCACTACACCACCGACCTTTTCTGCCACCCGGACAAACAGTTCTTTTGACTGGATCCCGTCAGCTCCAAGAGGCATATGCGGACCATGCCATTCCAGTGTGCCAAGTGGCAGATAGGCAACCGGCATCTCCTTTATCCTCTGTACACATTCTTCCGGAAGTAATTCCTCGTATAATACTTTTTTCATGCTCGTCTCCTCCTCATATAATCAAGTGTTTTTTATTGAAAATTCAAGTTTTTTCAACCTTTATATCTCAGTGAACAAGCCAAAGCTATAAGCATTTCGATATATCAAGTACTGAAATAGTGGTTAGAAGGTATACGAAATAAAACGTCATTGATTTCCGCTTTACTGGCCTTGTGTATACCCATCCCTCTATGGCAGCTAACCTCCTATATCCACCAGGATCATCTCTGTCTCCAGAGGTCCTAACTTGTCGGGTAGAAACACCTATTACTAAGTATATCCCCCACAGATCCGTACGTGCCCAATTCAGGCATACGGCTCTTCACGACACTTATGCCTCAGATTATCCATATAGGCTCACATAAATACGTGGTCTTACTATAGGATGCTCCTTCAAAAACTGATTGAATCCATCCCATGTATAACTTTTCCTCTGACTATGCCTATTCATCCAAAAATAAAGAATCTGAATAACTCTCTTACGGAAGTTATCCATCATTTGATAGTTATCACTTATTCCATAATAATGTTAATACCCGATTAAAATCTGATTTACTTTTGCAAGAATATATTTCTTCTTTTCAAATCTCATGTGTCAGCTATGCTCCTTAACGGGGTCATATGCCCCATGGTGACTATTTCTGCCGACTACTGGCTCATTCTTTGTATTGTTGATTACTGACTTGCTTCCTGTACCAGCACTGTGATCAGTGGACGTTATCTGTTACATTCTGCTTGATTCAGTGGCTGCCCAGATGACAGCCTCTACTATAGTTACTTTTTTCTTACGCTACTTGCAGATAAGCTGCCGGTCTCCTGATATCACTGACCAGCTTTTGGGGGTCATAAGCCACACCTTTTGTCAGCATCGCATAAAAGTCACGTATCAGCTTGGCCGCAACCGCCATAAGTGACTGCATCTTCTTTAATGGATTCAGTTTTCTGGTTGTGTAATAATTATGGAGTTCTCTGAACTCCGGATTCTTCGCTACAAGCGACATTGCAACCTCAAAGAGCAGGTATCTGAGTCTCTTTCGGCCCCGTCTGCTTATTGTTGTCTCGCCCTTGTGCTTTCCTGAACTATTTTCAACCAATGCCAATCCTGCAAGCTTCTGCAGTTCCTTCGGATTGCTGAAGCGGCTAATATCACCTACTTCTGCAAGGAACCCTGACACTGTCCTGATTCCCACACCTTTGATCCCTAACAGCTTTTCAGCCATCGGAATCTGTTTTACCAGTTCTTCAATTAGAACCATAACTTCCTGCAGACGTGTATTTCTGGATTCATAGTCCTCCAGAAGCATTCGGATCTCCATTCTTGCAGATACTGCTCCTTCTTTGCTTCCAACGCTGTGCTCTGCAGCTTCTATCAGAGTCTTCGCCCTCGCTTAGCGGTATCTTCCTTGACGGTATCTTCTTTAGCGGTGTCTCCTCCAGAATTGCCAGCATTTCCGGCTGTTCCGCATCCTACAAGAGTCAGCAGTGACATTGATGCCGCAATACCGGCGGCAATTAATTTTTCGCTTTCATATTTTTCCTCCTATTTTTCATAATGACCAGGAATTCCCACACTGTCACGGATCTGCAGCAGATATTCATTTTCCTTTTCATCACATGGTCTCTCGGCTCCATCCTGTAGATACAGCATGCCGTTTATGATACTTTTTGCCTGATATTCTACCGGCTGACTGATCGTAGACAGTGAAGGCGTTATGCGTTCCGCAAACGGAATACCGTCAAACGAAACTACAGATACGTCCTCCGGAATTCTGTAACCATGCTTCATGATCCAGGACATTACCTCTATCGCAACTTCATCGCTGTAACAAAACAATGCCGTTGGCAGCTTTTGAGGTACAAATATCTTCTCTATCACAGAAATCAGACTGCTTTTTTCATAGTCTCCATGGATCTGACCGATCAGGGATTCTTCTTGATCCAGCTGCATCTGCCTTACAGCTCTTAAAAATCCCCGTTTCCTTGCAATAAGGAAGCTGTCGTCCATTTCGTCAATGCAAAAGATGCCCCCTATCCTTCTGTGGCCAAGCTGGGCAAGATAGCATATGGTCTCATAGACAGAGCTTTCATTTTTTTCCATGATATTCAAACGCATTTCCGGTGACTGCATATGACAGACTTTAATCCTAAAATTTTCTTTTATATACGCTTCCTCTTCCCGTGAGAGCAGAAAAAGGCTAAAGCAGACTTCGATTCCTCTGATCTCCAGTTCTCTTAATGCTTCCAGTTTTTCCTCAAATCCTGAATTGCAATAACGGATAATACAGCCATATCCCATCTTACATGCAAACTCATTCAGATACCGAAACAACAGAAGCTGATACTGATTAATGTAGTTTGTCATTATAAAGCCGAACAGTTTTGACTTCTTACCAGCCAGATACTGTGCGTGAACGCTGGGATTATAATTGTACTTTCTGATGGTATCTACCACTCTTTTCTGCAGCTTCTCGCTGACTGGTTTGGAACGGTTGATAACACGGGAAACTGTAGCGATCGAACACCCGCTTTTTTTCGCGATAAATTTAATATCTATATTTGCCATATTTAAAATTCCTCCGGAAGAATTCTATGGTTACATTTTATAGGAAAACGTTTACATTTCAATTGTGAAATACTTACAAAATTAGCTTCAGGCAGATCATGGTCATCCCAGTCTTTCAGGATATTCATTACAAAACTGCCTGCATACAGGGAAATATGTAAAATTCCTGTATGCAGGCAGTCTTATCATTTCATTATTTTATTCCACGCTCTTCAGTGACTCTACCATATTGATCTTTTTCAGCTTAAAATGCATCACCATATTTACAAACATGGAGAACCCAAAGGTAATGATTCCACTGTAAACAAAGCTTATTGGCTTGATATTTCTTCCGAACATTACCGCATCTACCTCAACGGTTGTGATCACATACCGGTGGAGGAAGATTCCGAACACTGCGCCTGCCAGAATCCCTATGAAGGACAGCAGGATATTTTCCCGGAATACATACTGGGAAACTTCGCCATCATAAAATCCCAGGACCTTCAATGTTGCAAGCTCTCTCTGACGCTCTGTGATATTGATGTTGTTCAGATTATACAGTACCACAAATGCCAGCATTCCGGCAGAAATAATCAGGACCCAGATCACCGCTCCGAGGGATCCCAGCATTCGCTCTACCTGACCTGCTGTGCTGCTTGTATAGCTGATACTTAAAGCTGCCGGATATTTCAGGATTGCATTTCCAAGAGTTTCCAGATCACTCTCTGCATCCTCTTTCATAGTATATACTGTACTTGAATATTCCGGTTTCTCTCCGAATGTTTTTTCATAACAGGGTGGGGTCATGTAAACGTAATGTCCCATATAGTTCTCCGTGACAGCAGTGATCTTTACTTTATATTTTCTGTTGTCTTTCTCCAGGGTAATCTCGTCTCCTGTTTTCACACCGATAAGAGAAGCCGTTTTTTCACAGATCACCGCTCCATCATCGGTAAGCTCATACTGCTCGTGGGACTTTCTGTCACGTAATGTTACATCCTCTTTAAAATTTTCCGTATTTTCCGGAACATACACATAGATACTGACACTTCCCTTTTCTTTTGGTGCCGTCATCTTGGTGAGCTGCACACGGGTATAGTGATCGATCTCGCTGTTTCCGTCCAGGAATTTCAGAAGATCCTTTTCCTGGCTGTCTGTGGCATCCTCATCATTGATCACCATGGCATCATAGTGCTGGATCTGGTCATATTGGAGAATTGCAATATCCATAATGGAATCATAAAGTCCGAATCCTACAAGCATCAGTCCCATGCTTCCTGCAATTCCGAAAATGGTCATAAAAAGACGCTTTTTATAACGGAAAAGATTTCGCATGGATGATTTCCAGGAAAAGCTCAGATGCTTCCAGATAAAGCTAATCCGTTCAATAAGGATCCGTTTTCCTTCTTTCGGTGCAGGCGGACGCATCAGAGATGCCGGTGTTTCTGCCAGGGTCTTTGCGCAGGAAAACAGTGTAGCGCCCATAGTACAGATCACCGCTGCCCCGGAAGCGATCAGTGCATATTGTAACTCATAATCCAGCTGCATGTGATCGCCAATATTCCAGTACATGATTCCATACGCCTGGATAATGATAAACGGAAGAACCTTTTCTCCGAAAAGTACTCCTGCGATACTTCCACCTACTGTAGCCAGAAATGCGTAGCTGAGATACTTGGATGCAATGGATGCTTTTCCGTATCCCAGCGCTTTCATGGTTCCGATCTGGGTTCGCTGTTCCTCCACCATTCGTGTCATCGTGGTAAGACTGATCAGAGCCGCTACAAGGAAGAATATCATCGGGAAAACCTTTCCGATGTTTTTCAGTCGCTCTGCGTTATCACCAAAATCCGAATATTCTGGAAGGTCATTGCGGTCCGTGACGATCCACTCCGGTGTTTCAATATCATCCACCTCTTTCTGGGCATCCTCGATCTTCTGCTGGGCTTCCGCAATTTTGTCATCGGCTTCTTTTTTGCCGTCCTGATATTCTTTCTTTCCATCGGAAAGCTTCTTTTTGGCGTCCTCCAGGTCTTTTTTGGCGTCTTTTAATTTCTGTTCATTTTCCCGGATCTCTTTTTCACCATCCAGGAGCTTCTGTTCATTTGCATCCAGTTCTGCCTGACTGCTGGTAAGCTTTTCTGTGTTGGCCTGGATCTCTGCCTGACCGGCATTTAACTGGGCCTGTTTTTCCTCCAGCTGCTGCCGCCCTGAGCTGAGCTGGGCTCTGGCCGAATCCAGCTGACTCTGGCCATCATCCAGAGTTGCCTGGTTTACCGCAATTTCTTCTTTTGCCGCGGAAAGCTCTGCTTTCTTTGTTTCCAGTTCTTTTTTCCCTTTATCCAGTTCTTCCTGGCCTTCGTTCAGCTGTGCCTCTGTCCTGGAAAGTGTCTCTTCCTGTTCTTTGATCTGGCTGAAGCCCTCATTGATCTGACCTAGGCTGCTCTCCAGTTCAGCTCTTGTCTGGGCCAGCTCTGATTTTTTTGCAGTAAGCTCTGCCTGCGCCCCGTCGATCTGGGCCTGACCGGCATTTATCTGTTCTTCCATTGCACTGATCTGACCATTTAAAGTCTGGATCTGCGTGGAAAGCTCCGCCAGCTCTTCCTCGGTTTTTCCTGCTTCCACACCGGCGTCATACTGCGCCTGCAGCTCCGCCGCCTGACTGCTTAATGCCTCTTTCTGGCTGGTCAATTCATCCAGCTGTGCCTGCTGCCCGGAAAGGGCTTCTTCACTGGAACTGATCTGGGATTCGCCCTCGGAAACCTGTACAAGTCCTGCCTCACACTGTTCTTTCTGACCGGTGAGAGCAGTCTTTGTTTCTTTGATCGTATTCTTTCCCGTTTCCAACTGTTCTCTTCCACTGTCAAGCTCAGCCTGTTTGCTTTCCAGTGTTTTTTCCGCTTCCCGGAGCTGGACCTCACCGTCACTTACCTGCTGTTTTGCGGCATTCAGCTGTTCATATCCGGCAGTCAGCTCTGCCTGCTTCTCATTTATCTGTGCTTCGGAGTCGGCAAGCTGGGATCTGGCAGTATTTAACTGGGACAGACCGTCTTCCACCTGCTGTTTTGCGCTGTTAAGCTGAGACCATCCATCTTCAATCTGCTTTCTTCCGTCAGCAAGCTGCTGTTTTCCATCGGTCAGCTCCTTTTTTGCATCACTGAGCTGCTGTTTTCCATCTTCGTACTCTTTTTTTCCATCCTCATACTTCTTCTGCCCATCATCCAGCTTTTTCTTCGCGTCGCCAAGTTTTTCCTCTGATTCCTTCTTTCCGTCCTCAAGCTCTTTTCTGGCATCATCCAGTTTTTCATTGGCTTCTGCGACGATCTCATCGTAGCGCAGGCTGCACTGTTCTTTTTCGATGCCTTCCACACGCTTCTGTATTTTCCTGATAAGATTGTCGTAAGCATCGGTATAGCTGATCACATCCCCGGATTCATGGACCATAATATAGATCTGGGTAAAAGCTTCCTGTTCAAAATCCTCAGGAAGAATGTATCCGAAGCCGCTGACCTCACCGGATCCAAGAGTCGTATTTCCTCTGTTAAATGAAATATAAAGAGGGCTGCTTCCGATTCCCACAACTGTATAGGTTGTTTTTTTCAGAAGCTCACTGTCTCCATCCTCACTGACAGATATGGTATCCCCGATTTTATACCCCCGATTCTTTGCAAATGGCTTGTCCAGAAAAATCTCGCCGCTTTTTTCCGGTATCCTTCCTTCATCTGCTGTAAGTAGATTAAAATTGCTGCTGATAGATTCCAGATGAAGAACCTTCCTGGCATCGTCCTCTCCACTCATAACATCCGTAGAGTAGCTGCCCTCAGCCAGTTCCACATCGTCAATATCCGATACCGCTTTTACATCACGCTGAGTCAGTCCCAGGGTTCCCTGGATCTTCAGATCCATCAGCTTTGCTGCTTCATAATAAGCATCTCCGGAATATCTCATATCCGGAGAAGACGCCTGGATCCCGGAAAAAAATGCAACACCCAGTGCCACGATCAGAAAGATCGAGATAAAACGTGCTTTACTTTTCCGGATCTCCATCCAGAAATCTTTGTGTAATGCCTTCATTCCGTCACCTACCATTCAATCTCTTCCACTGGTGTGGGATGTGCATTTTCAGTCATCCTGGAAACCTTGCCGTTTTTGATCTTGATCACACGGTCGGCCATAGGTGTCAATGCAGAGTTATGAGTAATGACAATAACCGTCATGCCCCGTTCCCTGCAGGTATCCTGAAGGAGCTTCAGGATTGCCTTGCCGGTCTGATAATCCAACGCTCCTGTAGGTTCATCACAGAGCAGAAGCTTTGGATTCTTCGCCAGCGCTCTGGCTATGGAAACTCTCTGCTGCTCACCGCCGGATAACTGTGCCGGAAAATTGGTCAGTCTCTCCCTCAGCCCTACTTCCTCCAGAACTGTCCTAGCATCCAGAGGATCCTTACAGATCTGAAGAGCAAGCTCCACATTCTCCAATGCAGTCAGATTTGGCACCAGATTATAAAACTGGAATACAAATCCAATATCCTCCCGTCGGTATCCGGTCAGCTGCCGGTCTGTATATTTTGCAATATTTTTTCCATCGATCCAGACATTGCCGGATGTGGCCTTATCCATTCCGCCCAGGATATTCAGCACCGTTGTCTTTCCGGCACCGCTTGGTCCTACCACAACCACAAATTCTCCTTTTTTTATCCGGAAGCTGATCTCATCCACAGCTATGATCTTCACTTCTTTTGAGCCATAGATTTTGGATACATTCTCCAGCTTCACATATTCTTCCGTATGCTCCATTTCCACCCCTCCTCTTTACTCTCTATATGATTTCAGGGGGCTTTTATCTGCCCCCTTTTAATTCTCTCACTCACGTATCACAGCTGTAGAAAAATGTTTTCGGCTGTGATCGAATATTATTAATAACTATATTTATAAGTATATCGGTTCTTAATTCAAAATGCAATTTCTACTTATATTTTACAAAGATTTTTCATTCCTGCGCATTTGTATTTTACATTTCTTTTCTATAATACAGACAGATAAAGGAAATCAATATTATGGCTGACTGTTGCTGACAACAGCAGAAGTATAATTCCAGCAAAACAGGAGGAATGGATTATGTATAAAGTACTGTGGAATCACTTAGATCAAAATTTAAAAAAGGCCCCTGCGCCAGCTGTTTTTCTTGCACTTTTGACAGCTGGATGGAGTGTAGCCGGAATTCTTGCAGGATTACTTGTTTGTCTGGAACTTCAGACAGAACTGATGGTGAAGCTGACTGTGATCTTATGTGCCGGTGGATACGCCGGACTGATTCCCGGTTTCTTCGGTGGGATCTTTTATCTTTACCGAATGGATCTTCGGAAACCTTCTGCGGGTCCTGTAGCTGATCTGGCAGCTGAAGCGGAAAAAACTTCTGCCGATCCTGCTTCATTGATCTATTTTCACAATAATTGACAAAAAAGCAGAACTCTGCCTGGTTGTGCAGGGTTCTGCTTTTTTTATTGAATATGTGTATTAAGTTTGATTACTTTCTTATGGAATCCGCAAGCTTTTTTGCTTCTGCTGTCAGTTCTCTTATTTTGTCAAATTCTCCTGCCTTCACAAGATCTCCTTTTACCATCCAGCTTCCGCCGCAGCAGAGGATTTTCTCACAGGAAAGATAGTCCTCAAGGTTTTTCGCATTGATCCCGCCGGTAGGCATAAAACGGATTCCTGTATAAGGAGCTGCCATTGCAGAGCATGACGCTTTGCGTGCTCAGGATGCCATGTACCTTCACCTGTTTTATAATCGTAAACGAATCCTGCTTACGGAAAAAAATTCCTGATGCTGTCCGATCTTCCAGAAGTCTGTCTTCACGGTCTTCAGCAAGTACATTTTTATAGGAAAAATAAGCCCTGGAAATTCATCTTTCCAGGGCTTTCTAAGAGGTGCCACCCGGATTTGAACCGGGGATAGAGGTGTTGCAGACCTTTGCCTTACCACTTGGCTATGGCACCATGCTCCCCCTGTTGGACTCGAACCAACGACACTGCGGTTAACAGCCGCATGCTCTACCGACTGAGCTAAGGAGGAATATTTAATTTAAGGATTATACCTTAAAAACTACATACATGCTTGTTGATCGTTAATCAAACTCTTTGAATCAATTCTTAACCTGCGTTTCTTGGTCAAGCCCTCACCCGATTAGTAACAGTCAGCTCCATGTGTTAC
>NZ_QJHD01000025.1:0-69827 GCF_003184505.1 Blautia sp. BCRC 81119
ACATAAGCGTGCCTTTTTAATATTTTTCTTTGACACCGCCAAATTCTCCAATCACTGATTTTTTCTTCAATCTTTTTTCTCATGCCTTTTTACCTCACCATAATTCATAGCAATCCTTACTTGTTCGGCCGGTGGGATTTCCGGAAGTTCTGCAACTTCTTCCATGGCCTGCTCAAACGCTTTTTTTACAAACTCACACATTTCAAACGGATTCACTGTTACTATGTAGCCGTAGTTGCATGGGTCTAGGTTCTTCTTAAAGCTAATCATTCCAACCGGTACGTTATCAATGTAAAGATCATAAAAATAGCACTCTTTCACTGTAAACATACATGGTAAAAACATCATTGCTACTGCGTATTTCTTGAAAAATTCGCTACTTATATGGATTTCTCTTCCAGCAATGTGCGCGTTCTCATAAAAAAGCGGGTATTGTGTTTTTACTTCACGGCGGATGTCGTCCTCCATTGCGCTTGTGGTCCAGATATTAAACGGCTGGCCGAAGTAACGGCAAGACAATTCTTCCACAAAGTGTTTCATTCTTTGATAAAAATATCTATTCTGCATTGTCCTGTCCTCCGTATCCCACGTTTCCTGCTATCTTGTCCACATCGTCGCGGGCTTTCTTGCTGTTCTGGTAGTCCTCGAACCTTTCCAGGTCCATTTCCTGCCGTTCCGGATTGTATGTAATGTGCAAAAATGTATCGCACCCCAGGCACCTGCCTACGCCGGTATTGATTCCCATCTCCATTGCCAGGCTTTTGCAGATCCAGTTTTCTTTCCCACACACCGGGCAAATTCCTTTATACCTCTGTCTTGTGTCCTTTGGTTCATGGCTTTCTGTGTCCTGTGCCATGCGATCAATAATTTCTCCCATGCTCAACTGCTGCTCCTTTCCGGCTCTCTCCATGCTCCTGAAGCTTCTCCGCACCACACACGGCGCCCCTCTGCTGTTTCCATGGTTATAAGCCCATCACGGAATCGGTACCCGTTTACAACCTTGCCGCGGGTCCATTTCCCATCTATAAACATTTCAATTTCTGCGCCCTCAGTATAATAAAACGGCTCTTTCATCCGGCTCCTTTCCCAGGCAGCTTGCGCTGCCTGTGTCTTATTGTGTGATATATTTTGGATTTTAGAATAGCACCCTATCTGTATTCTTTGCCGGTTCCTTTGTCTCTCAGTGTGATCCGGCCTACAACCTCAAAACCAGCAAGCTCAGCTGTCTGCTTCATTACCGGTATAAGATCGTTTATTTTTGCCATGCGTTCAGCTTCTCGCTGTTTTTCTTCCCTGCGCATGTTCCCCCAGGCTCCTCCGAATGTTGGATCTGGATAGCCCTCTGCGTTTCTGCTCACTTTTTCGCCCATTTTTATACCCTCTCTACGGTCTGCGTAATACTAATGTCATTTCACTATTTTGATACGTCGCTTCACTTGCGGGTGTATGTATCTCTCGTAACTTAATGTGGATTATTTTCGTATCGTGCTTTATTTCCCAAAAAGGGTTTATTGTTCCCTTTTGTTTCGTCAATGGCATTTCTGAATATTCCATAAAAGCATCCTCCACAATAAAAAGTCTTAGCCCTACGGATATTGCTGGCCTTGTTTTTTCCGTTCTGAACAACTCACAAATAGTCTCTTCCGGCATATTCATAAGCATCAGCAACGGTATTATAACGTCTTTTGATTCTTGACTTTCTTCCATTACTCTTTTACCTCCACCAGGTTTATCTTTGTTTCTTCCACCAGCTTGTCCCGGAGACTCTTGATCATGTGTTCGCCTGCCTCAAATTCTTTCAACAGCTTCATGCAGCCATCATAATAATTTTCCAGGCGCTGCTTTCCCCATCCTTTCTGCTCATGCAGGTATGTCATGCCGAACAGGAGAAGCATGTCCAGAGTAGTCTCCGCTCGCTGCTTTTCCTTGCCTTTTTCAATCTCCTGTACTCTCCGGACAGCTTCATTGGCCGTTTTCTGTTTCAGTTCATAAATACGGTCCGGCGTCATGCGGATACTTTCTTTTCTCTCTTGTCGTTCCTTGGCTCTGCGTTCTTTTCTTCCCATAGCTGCCTCCTACTCTACCAGGTGGCTTACATCCTCAATATTCAGGATGTTTGCGTCGTGCAATACCAGGCTGTTGCCAATTTTCTCCGGAGTGCCGTAATACTCAACAATTTCTTTGCGGCTCCGATCATAGACCAGCACGTTTTTTGGTAATCTGCTCAGCTCCTCTACCTGCTTTTGCAGGCTCAGACACATCAGGCCTGCGCTGATCAGTGCAACGCTGATCACAATCGTCCAGACTGCTTTTAATATTCCCGCTGCCTTTTTTCTCATGCTTGCTGCTCCTTTCTGTTAGAGCCAGGCTTCCACAATTTGCAGGCTGTCCTGTTCTATCCGTTTTACGATCCGCATCCGCTCCGGCTTTGCCTCTCTTATGTCCTCTAATGTGTCCGCCAGGGCTATCAGGTGCGTACTTTTCTGGCCATCAAACAGGCGTGCCACAAAAAGACCCGGATAGTCTTTCGGATCCTCATACACGACTATCATAGGCGCCCCCTGTGGCATCACTGCCCGGATTAATCTCATGTTAAATTGTGTTATTACCTGGTCCTCTGTTCTCATTTTTCGTTTCTCCTCCTGCTATTTTGTCAATTATTTGCAGGTACTGGAGGCCATAAAAACCGCCTGTATCAACTTCCCAGTCTGGAAGCAAATCTTCTGCCTTTGCGCTGGCTGTTCCCGGTGTCTCCCAGGTCCACCCATACTGCTGCACAATGGCAATTTCTTTTTGCTTTGTTTTCTTGTGTCTCTCCCAACAATCGCGAGCTGCTTTCCAGAAGCTCCACGGCACCATAAAAAACCGATTCATGCCAAAACTTACGGCCACAAAAGCAAGTTGCCTGCCCTCTCCCTCCATCCATGCGTCTAAATACTCCGCCTGGTGGTCCTGGACGGCCGAGAAATCAATTCTAGCTCCCTGGGTGTGCTTTGCCTCGACCGCAACTGGAATGTCCCGGAAACGACCCAAATAATCCACACAACTCTTGCGATCTACCTTGCAGTTTGCAACTTGGCCATGCGCCCCGCGGAGCGGTATAAACTCCGTGGGGACCTTGTGCATGACTGCTATACCTTTGGCCTGGTATTTCTCATTTGCAAAATTGATAAAATCCTCAAATGGTTTGCCGCGGTTCGCCTTGCTGGCGTCCCTCCTGTATGTACCAGAATCCCATGCCATGGATCACGCCTCCTTTTCTGCGAAATCGTCCGGCATTGTGTCCAGGATTCTCTTTAATTTAAAAATTGTACCGTTGCCGATTCCATTGCCGGATCCGGTCTTTTTTTTCAGCTCCTGGAGGAATCGCTCAACCGCTGCTTTTCCTCCGGTGCTTTTGCCCTTAATGGCCTTTACTGCATTTTCTGCATTTTTTCTGGCCTCTGCTTCCGCTTTGTTGGCTTTTGCTTTGTACTTAGCGACCTCCGCCTCCAACTCTTCGATTTCTGCCTTATGTACGGCCTCCTGGTCTTTAGCTGGCCCCGCCTGTTCTTTCTGGTTATTCACATAATCAACCAGCTGCTGGTCTGTCATTTTACGGAGCTTAGTGGCTTCCCTGTGCGTTTCTCGCTCCTGCTGTGTCATTCTACAACTCTGTTTTTTCATGTTCTTTCTCCCTCTGGCTTTTTTCATAACATTTATCACACGCGAACCGGTTTCCTTTTCCGGATACGCTGATCACAATCGGTATTCTGTTCATGGCCAAATGCCGGCCACAAATGAAACAGGTTTTAAACCCCTGTGTGGGAATCCCCAGGCGTTCGCGCTGCTGTATAAATTCGCCCACGGTACAGTCAAACGCGTCCGGGAAAAATTCCACGTTGTATGTACGTTTTACTGTTACTGTCTTTGTGTATTCCATAACTCAGACCTCCCTTTTCCCTTTCGGGTGCTTCCGGCCAGTCTGGCCTTTTGGCCGCCTCTTGCATTTTCTTTTCTTATCCAGCGGGTAATATATGCTGCACCTGCAATTTATGTGTTCCGGTGGTTTTAGCCATTCCTCCGCCCGGTCCGGTTCATCCTCTGGCCGCTTTTTCTTGCTTCCTGCATCCAAAAGTAGCAACGCCCCGCATATGATCAGAACAGCCAGGGCGGCCAGTTCTAAAATAAAAATTATTGTTGTCAATAGTTCTTCCTCCTCAATGTCCGCTCCGCAACATGCAAAACAGCAGTTCTGTCATTGATCTGCGCCGCGGTCCTGGCCTGCACGGTAAAATAACCGCCAGTTTCCAGTTCTGCGTGTTGCTATCTAATGGGGTCGGATCCTCAAACTCCTCTGTTGCTTTTCGCCATTCCGGTATAGCAACCATTATGCCGAAATAGCTGGAAGATTCTGGGAAACACTCTTGCAAATGCTTGTGAAACTTGCTGCCTCTTAAATCTGGCAAAATGTCTTTGTAGCACTCCATTGTTGTTACAATATAGTTTTTCTCTCCCAGGAAGTTCAGCCCGTTCCCGCTGTAAACATCTTCCTTGCAGCTCTTTACCTCGTAACAGGTAAATATGCCTTTTTCTATTCCGGATATGGACATCTGGTCCCCTGGCGAAAACTGCATAAAATCAACCCGTTTCCCCTTTGCGCTCCACGGATCCACACTTACCTCACTGGCCCAGTGGTTTCCAAACTTGGAAAAATACTGGCCGATCAGTAGCTGGCCGAGAAACTTTGTTGTTTCTGCTCTGGTCATTCTCCTGCCCCCTGTCCTCTGCTCCGGATCCCGACGCTGCCATTGTACCCGGCTGCGCTCAGGTCCTTTTTCATTGCTTTAAACTCTTTTTCTACTACTGCGCCGGTCTTTGTGGTGGTTAGCATTACAACACCGTCAATCAGCTCAGCGTCTTTTCCCTGCTCTTTCAGGTATCTCACAGCCTCGATTTTGTTCATCTGCCACACCTCCTACCATTCAAGCGAATCAAAGTTTTTACTCAACTTTTCCTGCTGTCTGTCTAATTTTTCAAAGTTTTCCTGCTGCTGCATAAATTCTCGTAAACTTTTCGGTTTTTGTCCGGATGTGCTTTGTTCCATTTTTTTGAGCAGCCTGTCGCTTTTCTCTTCAAACAGTGCCACACATAAGTTTCTTGTCGCTCTTTCATTCAGACATTTCTTGCAAAAAAGCGCGTCCAGGATTTCCTCTTTGGTAAATGTCTTTACAAATTCCTCTGCTTTCAAACTCACACCACCCTCATGAATCTTTCCCTAATCCTGTCCGCCCATGCGTTACTATTAGTTCCTGCCTTTTCTTGCTTTTGTATTTTCTTGGCTTCTAGTCTTTGCATGACCTTGTATGTAATGTTCTCGCACTCCCATTTCTTGGTAATTTCATCTTTAAGTTTTTCCGCATTTTTGTTTTGTTCAAGGATTGCGTATTCATAATATTGGAGTCGTATAACAACCCCGTCCATTCCGACTGCGTCAATATATCCTGTCCCAATGTTGTGGAGATAGTCCCTGCTTATTTGTCCCTCTTCGTACATTTCTAAAAATCGTGGTTCTAAATATGTGTTTAACACAAGCATTGGGTTAAATTCATCATTCGGTGTTACAACATCCCCGCATTCCGCGTGCTTTTTATCTTGTGTTCTTGTAATAATTCTCGGAATGTATTCCGTTATTTCCCTATCTATCACTCTGCGCCTCCAATATCTTCCGGGATTCTGCCACCGCCTGGCGATCTACATCATTGTTGTGTTTGTTCTTGTCGTGGCCCTTTACCCATATAAACCGGATGCTTGCAAATTTCTGACGTTCCCTCATAAGTTTCCGCCATAGGTCTCGGTTTTTCTTCATGGCAAAACGCCCGTTCATGGTTTCCACCACATAGTTGCTATCTGAATACACCTCAACCGGTATCGTTTTATCAGTTATGCTTTTCATAGCTTCCAAAACCGCCTGCATTTCCATACGGTTGTTAGTTTCTCCTATCGCTCCGCCGGACTTCATGCGAGCCTGGCCTTTATACATCAGCTTGCAGGCCCAACCGCATCCGGAACCAGGGCGACCGTTGCTCAGGGCGGAGCCGTCGGTGTAAACGGTTATTTTATCGCTCATTCTTCTCCTTTTTCTCTGAATGTTTGTTCCCACTCTTCACTCAGTTTTTCCATAACTTCGTTTAAATCAATCCCCAGGGGGACTGTTATTTTCATGTCAACCATATATCCCGCCAGTCCTCTGCCTCGTTTCTCTTGGCAATACTTGTTTCTGCTTCGATAAACATAGCTTTGAAACGCTTCGTAAAATCTGACCGCCCGTTCCAGATCTTTTTCCTGCTGGGTGGCTTCTCGGTATTTCAAGTCAACCGCCAGATGTTTTGAATAACCATCAGTAAAAACGCTCTTATCAAGTTGTAAATAATACGGTTTTTCATATTCCATAGAGTTAATAAATTCCTCAAAAACTTCGCGTTTGGCATATTTTTCTCTTAACTCAATAATATTTACGCCATCTTTCATAGCTTCCAGTGCTTGATCACAATTAACTTTTTCCGTACATCTATACCGTTTCATTGTCCTCCACCTCTCCGACTCCGTCTGCATACTGTTCGAGCTCGTCTCTCATTCCCAGGCGCTGCACCGCGGCCACCAGGCCGTATGCCAGGCGTACCAGGTCAAACGGTTTCACGTTCAGCATTTCAACTGATAAATCGTCGCTGCCCTTTTCCAGGTCCACGCAACACCCGCTTTGAATTTCCTTTGTGCTGCCGTCGCTGTATCTCACTGTAATGCCGGTAATATCACGGCTCTTTTCTTCTCCCATGGCTCTCACTCCTTAATTTTCTCGTTGACCCATTCCATCAGGTCACACAACTTTTTCAGCAACCAGGTGTTGCTACGCTTTCTGTACTGTTCAATTTTCTTTCTGTTTTTCTCGTATTCTGTCACTTTTATGCCTCCCTAACATCCCACACGACCATGCCGGTGTTCTCAACGCTATGGTTCAGTATGTCCTCGTCATCCATAACGGCTGCTTTTTCTTCTGCTTCTTTCTTGCTGTCCGCTTCCACCTCGATCTTGTGAAACTCAGCAAACTCAACTTTATATTTCATTTCTGTGATTCCTCCGTTCCGTTCAGTAGCTCGTCAAGCCGCGGTATCAGCAAAATAACACTGCCACTTGCATGAAGCATTGTAGGGGCATTTACTACTCTATCCAGCAAATAACCATATATCAGTGCTGGTGTTGCGTCTTTTGTCTCATTTCGGAATTCTTCCCGCCGTGCTTCTGCTTCTCGGTAAATCCTTGTATGTCTGGAAAAATCTGCAATTTCCTTTACCAGCGTTTTTGCTTTCTGCGAAAAAATCACATTTTCTTTTCCCTCTTTGCCGTCATTTTCTTTCATTACATCCTCAAGCAATTCCACAACTGCTGCGTTCATTTCAATGGAATTGCTTATTCTGTTACTTCCTTGGCTCATGCTGCTCAATCCTTTCTTTTGCAATCTGGTAATATTCTGGATCCAGCTCTATCCCTACAAATTCCCGCCCAGTATTCATGCAGGCAACGCCGGTGCTTCCAGCTCCCATGCAGTTGTCCAGGACTGTCTCTCCTGGGTTCGTGTAGGTCTTGACCAGGTATTCCAGCAGGTCCACGGGCTTCTGTGTCGGGTGTAGGCGCTTGGTCTTGTCCCCGGTGCTGTATTGCAGCACATCCACCGGATACCGGTCCGTGGAGTCGTATGTATAGTTTCTTTCCTCCCGGCCATAACAGCTGCTGCCGTCCGATTCCCTGGTTCCGTATGCCGTCGCTGTCTTTCTCTGGTGCCCGTGCGTCATTTGCGGGTTATAGGTCGGCGGCTTCCGGTAAAATATTTCTATGTTTTCGTGGGTCCTCAGTGGCATTTTCTTGGCGTTCATAAATCCGCTGGGCTGTGTTTTTTTCCATATCCATTCATAGCGGTACATGGCCTTGTTGCTGCTGATCAGCTCCGTGGTAAAAGGTTGTGCGCTAAAAAGTACAATGGCGCCGTTTTCCTTTACCACTCGCCGGTACTGCTTCCATAACTCCTGCAGGTTGATCGGAGTGTCCCACCGGCAGCGTGTTGTGCCATACGGTAAATCACTCAGTACCATGTCAATACTGCCGTCCGGGATCCGGCTCATAAGTTCCATGCAATCGCCTTGCAATAATGTTGCTTTGCTCATTGTTCTCGGCTCCTAAACCAGTGTTTTTATATTCTGGCCTTTCTGTACTTTCAGCAGTACCTCTCTCATTTCTGCCTTGGACCATATCTGCTGATAAAGCATTGCCATTAACCCGTCAAACGTGTCATAGCCGTATTGCAAGTTATCCATCATTATTTCGTCAAATACTTCGTCATTCCCCCAAAACTCACGCGGCATACCCACGTTACGACTCTGGTATACTGCTCTTATTAGTTCCCTGGCTGGCATGTCCACGCTGTAATTTCTATACATTGCTTGTTTGCCTTTAACATAACAATCGTTATATGCCAGTTCACACATACCCATTTCTGCAACCGGCTTGTCTCTTAAATTGATTCCCATTATTTCGACCTCCAGCTCTCCCACGTCATATCAATCCCGACGCATGTTTCTTTCAGGCGGTCCAGGGTTTTCTCTGCGTTCCTGCTGTCTCCGCTCTCCGGAGTCATGCGCTGCACCAGCTCCGGGCCGCTGTAATTTGTCGTGATAATCGTCGGCATATAGCCCTCATACCTGGCGTTTATAATGGCAAATATCTTGCTCACGCCCCACTCAGTCAGCTGCTCGCTGCCTATGTCGTCAATGATCAGGAGTGGTACGTCCTCGTACTGGCTCAGGATGTATGCTTCGTCTACGTCGCTGCCAGCTGCCTTGTAGGTTTCCCGGATCCTGTCCAGCAGGTCGATCATGGTCATGCAGATGCAGGCCGTTCCCTGGCTGATCAGCTGGTTTGCAATAGCCGCTGCCAGGTGGGTTTTTCCGGTACCGTACCCACCGGCCATAAACAGACCGTTGCGCTCGATCTCCGGTGGCGTTACGTGGTTGCGGTCGTTCTTAACCGGGCGCATACGCTGGAAGTTGTCGGCGTACTTCTTTGCCTGTGTGTATGCCTGGCGGCGCCCCTGGGTGTCCTGTACAAAATTCTCAAAACGTCTGTTCTGGAATCTTGCTTTCATGCCGCTGCGTTCCATCATGCTGCGGAACCGTTGCATTTCTTCCTCCCTGGCTTTCTGCTCCGCCTCAGCTGCCTTGCGAGCCTCTTCCTTTGCGTCCCAGTCTTTCCAGAAGTCCTGCGCCTTGCTGCATGTACAGCGCTCCGGGCGGCTCTTCCACACGATCACATGTCGCGGCGCTACCGGGCTAACCAGGCCGTAATATTCCAGCTTTCTGCCACAATACTTGCAACTAGCTGTTTCCGGTACCGACTCCGGCACGCTGTACCCCTCTCTCAGGGCTTCCGTAGTGCTTATGCTGTACTTGTCCGGCTTAGTAGTCTCCGGCTGTGTGGAACCCTGCTGTATGGCTTCCTGCGGCATTGCTGCCATTGTTGCTGTGCTCATTTACGCTTACCTCCTCGCTTATATCCTCCCAGCGTCCTTGATTCAACCAGGTCAGCGGCATAGGCACATACCCGCGTTTCCAGTCGCTGCTCTGCTTGCACACCTCAACAGCGTGCAGTATATGTGCGGCCATGGCCTCGTCTGGCTTGATTGTTTTCCACTTCCGCCAACATGCCGGCTTGGCTCTCTTTCGCACTGCCGGAAAAGCGTCCCAAAACATGCAAAAGCTCTTTTCCAGGGCTGTCTTGGCCGTTTTCCAGTCAGGGCTTTGCTGCTGTTTCTTTGCTGGCTTTGTCTCTTCCTCGCTGTCAATGTCCTCTGGTTCCGGGGCGGTCGGCTGCTCAGCAACGACCGTATGGTTTTTAGAATCAGGAATCAGAGAATCAGGAATCAGAGAATCAGCCGGGCAACTTCTATGCTTTTCTGGTGCTTGCACTGTACTTGCACCGTGCTTGCATGGTGTTTTTGTGTTTTCCTGCTCTTTTTCGGTCTGATAAGTCCGGAGGTCTTGGCTGTTTCCAGCTGTTCCCGTGCGCCCTTTTACGTGGATTTCCGCCACAACGCCTAGGCCCATATCCTCGCCATCTGGTGCAGGTATTACACTCGCCTGCTCTTTGCAGTGTGGATTCTGGTGTTTCAAGAAGTTTGTTACCTGTATGTATTGCTCTCCTGCGATCTCGTATCGCTGTATAAATCCGTTGTCGTTCAGCTGCTGCAGCATGGTGTCAACATCATCTGCAGTCACATCATCATAGCCCAGCAGCTCCTTTTTTATCCGCTTAGGGCGGTCTTGCAGCCGCCCCTCACGGTCTGCCAGGCACCACAAGCCAATAAATAATAGGCGGGTTAATGCCGGCAGTTCTCCCAGGATTTCATTGTCGAAAAATCCCGGCTTAATGTTCCTTGCTCTTGCCATTGTTCAGACCTCCTTTAGCACAAGTACACTTCTTTGCCTGTCAGGGCCTGCACGCGCCGCTTGAAGTCTGCGGCCTGGCTGTTATCATTGCTTAGGTGTAACAGGTAAACCTGCTGCAACCTACTTAAATCAAACGATTCCAGCGTTTTTATAACTGTTTCAATACTCATGTGCGAGCCTATTGTTCTTTTGGCTCTGGCAGCATGTATGCGGCCCTCTTTTACGTTCTGCTCTATTGTCTCAGGGTCGTAATTGGCTTCCATCATTATGTGAGTCAAGCCTATAAAGGTGTATTTGATATAAACCGTATCAGTAAAATACAGCACCTTTTCCCCGGTCGCTGTGCTCCGGATCAGGAACCCCAGTGGCTCCGGTACGTCGTGCTCAACATCAAAGGGAAGTACCTCAAATGTACCTGCACGGAAGCTTTCCAGTGCTCGCACCGTGCAAATTCGGTGCCCGGTTAGGTTTGCCATGTCTGCAGTTCCCTGGCTGGTGTAAATGTTTACGCCCATTCTTGCCAGGGCTTTTGCTGCTTTTACATGATCCCCGTGGCCATGTGTCACAAGGCAGCCACTCAACTGCGACACTTTATAACCACATCCGGCCTGTATCTGTGCCAGCGGGATCCCCGCATCCAACAACAAACTGCTTTGCCCGTCGCTTATGTAATAGGCGTTGCCGCTGCTGCCGGATGCAATAGGGTTAATCAGCATTAAAACGTCGGTCCTGCTGCGCGGGTTGCTGTGCTACGCGCTGCCGTGGTGTTACGTGCAGGCTGTGGCTGCGCCTGCGGCTTTGCTGGGCTTCCGTATCAATAACAACCTGGTTGGCTTCCGCGTCGATCACTTCCTGGGTTTCCATCTGTGCCAGTCTGATCTCCTGCATACGCATGTACTCATAGGCGTCGTCAATCTTTTTCGGGTCCCTTGGCATGTTCTTGGCACTGTAAACCTCACGCTTTACGGTCTTGAGACACATTTCTTCAAACCAGCCCTCTGTTTCAACTTCCACTTTCTGGCCTTTCTCCCAGGCTGTTTTCTTACCTCCCCAAAACTCTCCGGAAGCCTTTTCCGGCTTACGTTTTAAAATATCTTTCAGGGTCATAATGATCAGCTTGTTCTTAGTCGGTTCCTCATACTCAATATAGCCAAATCCTCCAACGATCTGCCCGCGGTCAAATGCGTTGTTAATTTCAAAATCATAGCTTTCAATGCGGTTTTCACGGTTCTTTTTCAGTGGCTTAAAGGTGTCTGTGCTGTAAACCAGCTCTACAGTAACGGATACCGGCTTTTCCAGCGCGTACTTTTCAGCAATATACTGGATTCCGTTATATCCAGGCATCAGGTTGACCACGTACATCTTTGTGCCGGTTCTGGATAAGCGATTGTTATCTTTAAACGGGATAGCACTCAGGTGGTTGTCCTGCATCATGTCCAGGCCCATGCGAGCATAGTGCACAACATCCAGCGCCAGGGCGTTCAGGTCTACCGTGTTCCAGTTGATCGGATCCGGATTGTCCCACTTGTGATCCTTGTTATTTTCATTCTTGCTTACGCGCTTCTCCTCAGCCATCTTTAATGCTCTGTCAGTTGCGATAAAATATCCCTGGATCAGCTGTCTCTGGTAATCAGTTACCTGAATGTTTCCGGCCACATTGCTGCCGAACTCCTTTAAAACCTTGTTTGTAAATGCCTCGCTGTTGCTCAGGCTCTCCGTTTTCTGTACTGTCATTTCGTTTGCCATGTTCTACTCCTCCATATTCTTAAATAAATCGTCAAAGGTCATTTGTCCGGGTATTGGTTTCTTTTCATCTTCCTCAGCTTGTGCCTTTGCAGCGCACTGGCAACCATACCCTTTTTCTACTGCTTCCGCGCTGGTCAGGAGTCTGCCGCACCGCTTACACCTGCGGGCACGGATTGTAAAAATTTCGCCGTCCATTAGTTGCCTTTCGGTACTTTCGTCATAAACACAATGCTTTTCGTGTTCTTGCGGAAAGTATCTGCAATATTTCCTGCGCCAGGTACCGTTTTCTTGTAGGTGCTCGCCAGTTCTTCCAGTGCGGCAATGATCAGCGGCGCCTCGTCCGGATCCAGTGCTCCAACCTCTGTATTAAACAGGTTTGTCCAGTAATTCATGCCGTTAGTTAATTCCTTGTTAAACTCTCCAAAATCCTGCTTTTCTACGGCTTTCTTAAAACCATTCATTAAAAACTGCGGGTGTACTCTTGTCATGCTCACTTGTCTCCTCTCTCAAATCTCAGGGTCTTGTCTGGTTCGGATACCACCAGGCGGATAACCTGTGTCTGTGTCTGTGTCAGCTTTGTAACAGACTCTGCATTGTCCACAAAGACCGGAAGCTCTACGCCGTAATACTCGGCCAACGTGTCAATCAGTTCCAGACCTGCATTGATACGTGCTGCGTTGTTCGCGCTCTTAAATGGCACCAGGCCAGTTTTACAAGGTACCAGGGCCTCACAATCGTCTGCAATGCCGCCGTTCTGCTGTTCGATAAACAACCGGAAACGCAAGGTTTTAAAGCGGCTGTTGATTTTCTCGTCCAGGAGCTTTGTTTTCGCTTTTACAAACTGCTCGCAAAGGTAAATGCCTTTCTGAAGCTGCTCATATTTCGCTGCCAGTTCCTGCTCTTTCTTTTCCAGCTGGGTGATTCTCTCGTCCTGTTTCTTAACCATTGCCAGCTGTGCCTTTTTGCTCTGTTCAGCTTCCAGACTCTCGTCCAGTTCTTTCAGCTGTCCGCTCAGCACATTGTCTGCCTCAGCAGCTGCCGCTCTGGCATCTTTCAGTTTCTCCTGCAGGCTCTCAATCTGCTCTGTAAACTGTCTGTACTCGGCTGTGTCCTTATAGTCCGTTGTTGCAAGTACCGCTTTTTCAGCTGTTGCCAGGTTCTGCGCTGTTTCTGCTTTCTTCTCTTTCAGTTCCACCAGGCGAGCGTCCAGGGCTTCAATTTCGTCCTGCTCTTTCTTAATCATGCCGCTGCTGCACTCTGTCATGCCGCGCTTGTTAATTGTTTCCAGGTTCTGTGCCTTGGCTGTATTGAAGTTTTCCTTTGCTTCCTCAATTTGCTCTGCTGGAAGCTGCTGGCCGCATGTCGGGCAAATCTCCGATCCGGTCCATTCCTTTTCGTTTTCCTCATTCCACTCCGCCAGGAGCTGCTCTCTTCTGCGGTTCAGGCGCTGGATTTCGTTTTCATGCTCGCGCCTGTCCTGCTCGGTGTGCATGATATCCGTTTCAATGGTACTTGCCATATAGCGGAGGTTGCTGATCCGCTCGTAGGCTCCTTTGTTTGCCTCGGCTTCTGCTCTCGCATGTTTGGCCTCTCCGGCAGCTCTCTGGCTTTCCAGTTCTGCGATCTGCTGTCGGATGGTTGTTGTCGCTCCGGATTCTCTGGCAGCCCTCTGGCTTTCCAGTTCCCGGCGCTTCTCTTTAATCTCTGCCATGGTGTTGTCAATGGTCTGTGCATCCAGGCCCGTAACGTCCGGCTTTGCTTTCTCTGCCTCGTCAATACGCTGCGGGATGTCGTCCAGTTCTTTGTCTGTCAGGTTCTTTTCCTTTGCAGCAATGGCTCTGTATTCGTCCACGGTATAATAATTTTCTGCCTTTCCAGGCTTGCGGAGCATTTCCGGAAGTTCTCTCAACAGATCGCCCTGGCTCTCAATAACCTCATTAAAATCCGCATCCCCGCACACCTGTAACAGGATTTTGCGGCGGTCTGCTACTTTCATGTTTTCCAAAAAGTAGTTGTAAGAGGTCAGCATCTTTGCCAGTTCTTCATCATGGTAAATTTCCAGCAGATTCTTTTTAAACTGGGTTTCGCTTACCGGTACCCCGTCCATGCTGTAATCTGTTGTGTGTCCGGATAACACTGGCTGCGGGTTTCCTTTAATGGTCTTGTAAACTTCGTGGTAATCTTTTTTCAGTACCATTTCCGAACCGTCTGCCAGTTCCACGGTCATTTCCACGCTATGGTGCAGGTTATGGCTGCCGGTGGTTTTTGGTGTGTAGTTCTTTTCTGTGGTGCTCGGCTTGCCGTACATCAGCCAGGTAAAAGCGTTGTATACGGTGCTCTTACCGGTTCCGTTGTCGCCATAGATCGCGCTGCTTTCGCCCTGCGGGTCAATTTCCAGTTCTTTCACGCCCTGGAAGTTTTCCAGTCTCATTTTCAATATCTTCATGCCTTAGCTCCTTTCATGCTCTGCACGGTCGCTTTCATGGCCACCGCCATATTTTTCAGTTGTTCATGCAGCTTTTCAAATGTCTCCGGCTCAATGCCTGTGAAGCTGATCCCGTCGCCCTCGTACACATCCGTAACAAAAAGCACGTTCCCAACAATCCGCTGGCCATGCTGGTCAACTCCGTACAAATAGCTGCCGATCAGGTTTGCCTCATTGTCCTTGAGCAGTCCCTCCTCGTCGATCAACATGCTCACGCACTTGCTATTGCTTCTTTTTACGTGGTTGCTGTGTCCCAGCTCGTTGTACAGTCTTACCGGCATAACGTGCTCGATCATGTCGCACCCGTTCCCGATCAGCTCATACAATGCTCGATTTTGTTCTCTCATGTTTCCCTGTGGAAAATCATGTACAGTAACTTCTAAATCTGTGCTAACCTTAATAATTTTGCTCATTTACGATTCCTTTCTCTCATGCTATAATAAGCACAAGCGGTTATTTGATAACTGCGGGTTTCATGCCTCGGACGCTTTGGTCGGTGTCACCGGGGCATTTTCTTTGCACAATTCCATAAAAGCAAGGCTAAAAATTTCCCAGCTCAACGCTGCCTTTGCCTCCTGGATCAGCTGCTCTCTGTAATATGGTTTGCGGCGTTCTCCGTTCGCATCCCCGTATCTGCCTATTATGTACTGCAACTTTCTGTCTGCGCGTTCCTGCGCTTTCTGCTCAATACTCTCCTCCATTGTCCTCAATAGCTTCTGCCTCCTGTCTTGCTTCTCTCAGGCCAATTTCACGGCCCCATAAAAACATCATTGCCAGTGCTGGAAATACTAAAACCTCGCCGCCCAGGCCTCCGGTTCTGCTGTCCATCACTGCAAACACCATAAGCCCGATCTTTACCAGCGCGCCCCCGGTCAGGATCATTGCTCCCAGGTTAATGCCTGCCGCAATACATCTTTCCAGCTTTACGCGGCGCTTGATGGCTTCCTTTCTCGGTGCCAGCTTTTCCTCAACTACAAAGACCTCTGTTTCTCTGTGCATTACTGTCTTTCTTGTCATGTTGTTCCTCCTTATACGTCCAGCAGCGTTTTCTGCTCCGGTTCCTCGGCTTCTGTTCTCTGTGCTGCCTTTCCGATGATCGTCTTGGCTCTGTCCTTAAATGCCTCAATCTCTTCCAATGGTACGTTTACCGCTGTGACCATTCCCTGGCTTGTGTTGTCCGGGCTTACCACTGCAATATCCACAATGTCGCCAACCTCAACCGGTGCCGGTGTGTAAAATGTGTACTCTCTTCCGGATGGCTGTCCGGCTCTTAAATATTTGAGCTTAATTACGTTTGTTTTCTCCATCTTCCTTGCCTCCTGCTTTTCTGTATTTCATAAATGCCTGCCAGTCGTCGCTTAATACCAGCGCCGCGGCCTCGCATATAATGACATGTTTTACAAGTTCCAGGCTGTCCAGCTGTGCGTTTTCAGCTCCTGCAAATCCCTTTTTCTTTGTGTACCCGATCAGGGTATCAACTGCCTGCTTCAATGCTTCCGGGTTGCTTTCCTGGTGCTCTAAAAACTTCCATGTGTTATCTGCCATCAATACATCCTTTCTTCCAGGTATCTCCTGGATACTCGGCCGGCTGTTACAATCTTGCCTTTTGCTTCCAGCTCTTTATTTAGCTGTCGCATAATCTTGTATGCGTGGCTTTCTGATATATCCAGCATGGCTGCCACGTCTGCCACTCTCAAAAACTTAGGTGGTTCTTTTGTAGCTGCTGCCGTTCTTCCCATGCTCCTGCACCTCTTTTCTCAATCCGGATACCCTTTGCGGGCTTCAATCTTTTCTATGGCGGCCAGCATTTCATCAACCTTTTGCCGGGCTTCTGTAAACCGTCTTTTTATTTCCGGTACCATTTCAAGCTCCTCCGGTGTTATTACCCCGTCCTCAACGATCTCTGCAAATTCTGTGAGGGCGTCTTGCATGTCGTCCATGTGTCTCCTCATTCGGAGCACGCATCTTTCTGGCGGCATGTCGCTGATCTCTGCGATTCTGTCTTTTCCTAACGGGCACTCATTAGCACAATACCAGGCTCTCAATTCCGGCTCCGCGTATGCGTCAGCCATAAGTGCCACAACCGTGTTTGGGGTTTTTGTTATGTCCAGCTCGTACTTTTTCAGGCTGTCCTCTGTAACCCCTGGCAAGTAGTCAACAGCTCCGGCTCTCGTCAAGAGCTTTTCGTTGTACTTGGCCGCTTTCAGTCGTGCCTGGCAGTACCTGTTGCCCGCCGCTTTTGTTACTCGGCTTTGCATTTATTTTTTTCCTCCATGTGGCAAAATATAATTGTAAAATAACCTATCTTTCCATTTTGGAAGATTTTTCTTTAAAAAAAAGCACTTCGACCGGCAGTTTAAAAAAATCTGCCAGCGCCTTTGCTTCCTCTAAGGAAAATTTAAGGTCGCCGAGTTCCTTTTTACAGTAGCAAGCCTCCTGAACGCCTATAACGTCGGCACATTCCTTTAAACGGATACCGCGTTCGGTTCGTATCTTGCGTAAATCTTCGTACATCTGTTTCACTCCTTTCTTCCATTTTGGAAACTTTATGGTTATAATATATCTTCTGTTTTAGAAAATGTCAATAGATAATTTTCTATTTTAGAAAAAAATATTAATGTGGTTACTTTCCACGGTGGAAAGTGATATAATCCAACCAGAAAGGAGGGGTCTACTATCAATAACATCAAAGTATTACGACAAGAGCGCGGTTGGACTCAGGCTGAATTAGGTCAGCGCCTTAAAGTAAAAGATTCAGCAATTTCCAAATATGAAAACGGCTCCTTGCAGCTATCCGGCGATCTACTTGTTCAGCTGGCGGATATCTTTGGGGTTTCTACTGACTACATCTTAGGTCGCACAAAATACCGCACTTACGAGGGCACTTCCTTTGAGGTTCCAAAAATAATCGATCTGCTCAGTCGCGGGGATATGGAAATGATATCCAACTGGGCGGAACTCTCTCCGGAAAATCAAGCTCGTATTGCGGACTATGCCAAAATTCTGCAAAAAGCAGAAGCGGCAGACAAAAATAAAAAATAGGAGGTTTTTATGAAAAGCAAACATTTGTTTACCCCCCCCCATAAAATAACAGCACTTTTTCTGTCTGGTGTCCTTGTTCTCTCATGTTCTAGCTGCTCTGGCGTGCAATCTAGTTTAGCATCAGAAGCGCAACAGCAAACAGAAGTTCCTCATTCCTCCGCCGGTTCACAAGAAGATCTATCTGCAACAGAGCAAAATCTAGTATCTATTTCCTCTGGTTCTGTTTATGACTCTGTCACATCACTGGATCAGGATCTTACCTTGCAGGAATCTGATAGCTGCTTATATGTCACACGGGATATAGCTTCCAGCGAAAGCAATGCCGATATTCGTCGCTTTTTCTGGGACTTGCTGCATGTAGTTCAAATTTCTGACATATGGGATTCATATTCAAGCATGTCATTTACTTTTATGTCTGGCGACAATCTTGCAAACATTGGCATCTCTGGATTTTCTGGCTTAACCTCATTTAACGCCACCCATATAAATGTTATTCAGGATCAGGAGCTTTCTAAATTATTCGAACAGTTTTATACGGATATCCTTGGTGCTCGTGATTTATCAATAGTGCAAGAAAAAAAGCTGTACGAAATGGCTCAGGAATATGGTACACCCGGCTACACACTGCCTACTGAATACCGTGCCGGTTACTTGTGGACTATAGGTTGTTTTCCGTATGGCACTGGTTACACCGTGAACGACAGCGCAATATCTGTGCAAGTTCCTACGCAAGATACGCAAAAATGTGGGGCTTCTGCTGTTCAGGAATTAAACTCAGCATTGGACGTTTTTAATCAGCTATGCAATAACGATCCTTTGGCTATGCCATACGAAAAAGTTTCTGTTCAATACCTGGATTCTCAAAGTTCTACCACTTTATGGGACTGGTGCTCAGAAAAATCTGGTACTTCTTGGCAAACTACAAAAAATAGCTGCGGTAGCCCATCTTTTTACGGCGGGCTTAAATCATCTTCAAAATAACGGGGTACAAATCAAAAAACGGAATTGCTTACGGCCACCGGTCTGTTGCTCAGCAACGACCATATATGTTTTAGAATCAGGAATATGGAATCAGGATTCAGGATTCAGCCGGGCTTTTCTTGTACTTGCACAGTGCTTGCACTGTGTTTTAATTTCATTCATGGGAGGTTTGTATGGAAAATTTAGAAATGCTTACGGGCACCTTTCCGGTTGCTCCGGATCAGCTGGCGCATGATCTGGCCGTCGCAAAGCTCATTAAAAGCGGCGCTGTACCGGCCTCAGCTTCCGGCTATGCTTATTATGGTGCCTATATTAAATATTTACGGGAATTTGAAACGGTCATAGCCAACCGCATCCCGGAGGAGTCCGAAAATGTCAGTGGCTAAAGATCCCAAAACCGGCAAGTGGTACAGCAAATTCAGGTACACCAACTGGACCGGTAAAAGGGTACAAAAGAAAAAAACAGGCTTCCCAACAAAACGGGAGGCCCAGGAATGGGAGCGCGAATTTCTCACAAAGGCTGCTGCCTCCTGCGATATGTCGTTCGCGTCCCTGGTAGAGCTGTATATGGCGGATTGTAAAGCCAGGCTGCGTGCCACAACCTGGGAAAATAAGCAGCACCTCATTACAAAAAAACTGCTGCCCTATTTCGGCAGCACGCCAATAAACCAGATCACGCCGCTCATGATCCGCAACTGGCAAAGCGCGCTCATGGAGCTACGACAGCCAAATGGTAAACCGTACTCAAAGACATACCTCAAAACTATCAACAACCAGGTTGCTGCCATTCTTAACTATGCCGTCAAATACTACGGCCTCCCAGGCAGCCCGGCGGCGGTTGCTGGCAGCATGGGAAAATCAAAAGCGGATACAATGCTGTTCTGGACCGAGGACGAGTTCAAAACTTTCATTCAGGCCATAGACAAGCCAACGCCATACTGTGCTTTTAATGTCCTGTTTTATACCGGAATCCGGGAAGGGGAATTGTTGGCGCTCAGCCTGTCGGATTTTGACTTCTCAAACAAGGTGCTGCATATTACCAAAAACTTTGCAGTGGCCAATGGCCAGGAAGTCATTTACGAGCCAAAAACGCCAAAAAGCAAGCGCGATATTACTCTGCCGGATTTCCTCTGTGCTATTGTTCAGGACTATGCTGACAGGCTCCTGGACTACGACCCAGCAGATCGGCTGTTTCCGTTTACAAAAAGCTGGGTAAACTCTCAGCTGCGTGCAGGCTGCAAAAAATCCGGCGTCAAGAAAATTCGTGTGCATGATTTCCGCCACTCTCACGCCAGTCTGCTCATTCACATGGGCTTTCCTATCCTGGCCGTGTCGGAACGTCTTGGCCATGAAAAGGTGCAAACCACCCTGGAGCTGTATGGCCATCTGTACCCGGATGTGCATGGCAATGTGGCCCAACAGCTTCAGGACAGTGCTGCCGCTGATCTGTCTCCGGCAGCATGGCAAAATGCACAAAAAAGCCTATAATTTTGGAATGTGGTACACTTCTGGTACACTTGAACAAAATAAAAGCCCGGAATCCCAGTATTTACAAGGGTTTCCAGGCTTTTTGCAATTATTCAAACTCAATCGTTCCAGGCGGCTTACTTGTAAGATCGTAGAATACGCGGTTTACGCCCTTAACCTCATTAATAATGCGGTTCATCACCTTATTAAGTACTGCATAAGGAATCTCAGCAGACTCCGCAGTCATGAAGTCAATGGTCTTAACGGCGCGGAGCGCCACTGCATAATCGTATGTTCTGAAGTCTCCCATTACACCTACGCTTCGCATATTTGTAAGGGCTGCAAAGTACTGGTTCGGCATCCAGGACGGATCTTCTCCGTGTTCTTTTTTGTAGTCGGCGGCTGCATTGTCGACTTCTTCACGGTAGATGTAGTCTGCATCCTGTACGATGCGTACTTTTTCTTCGGTGACTTCACCGATGATACGGATTCCAAGTCCCGGGCCCGGGAATGGCTGACGGAATACCAGTCTTTCCGGAATTCCAAGCTCAAGGCCGGCTTTACGGACCTCATCTTTAAACAGGTCACGAAGCGGCTCAATGATTTCTTTGAAATCAACGAAATCCGGAAGGCCTCCTACGTTATGGTGGGATTTGATCACTGCGGATTCTCCGCCGAGACCGCTCTCTACAACGTCCGGATAAATGGTTCCCTGTGCAAGGAAATCTACAGCACCGATCTTCTTGGCTTCCTCCTCGAAGATACGGATAAATTCCTCACCGATGATCTTACGCTTCGCTTCAGGCTCTGTAACACCGGCAAGCTTGTCGTAATATCTCTGCTGTGCATTCACGCGGATAAAGTTCAGGTCAAACTGACCATTCGGTCCGAATACACCTTCAACCTCATCACCTTCATCCTTGCGAAGAAGACCATGATCTACAAATACGCAGGTAAGCTGCTTGCCAATCGCTCTGGAAAGAAGTCCTGCTGCTACGGAGGAATCTACACCACCTGACAGGGCAAGGAGAACTTTTCCATCACCGACTTTCTCGCGGATTTCTTTGATCGTGTGTTCAACAAAGGCATCCATCTTCCAGTCTCCGGCACATTCGCAGACACCAAGTACGAAGTTGGACAACATTGTCTTTCCTTCTACTGTGTGCAGTACTTCCGGATGGAACTGGATCGCATACAGTTTCTTCTCTTCGTTCTGTGCAGTTGCTACCGGACAGTCTGCAGTATGTGCAACGATCTCAAATCCCGGTGCAGTCTGGGAAATATAGTCTGTATGGCTCATCCAGCAGATTGTTTTGTCGGATACATTTTTGAAGATCCTGGAATCTTTCTTATCGATGAGAAGCTCTGTCTTACCGTATTCGCTGACATCTGCCTTCTCAACTTTTCCGCCAAGGACATGCATCATGAGCTGTGCTCCATAGCAAAGTCCAAGTACCGGAATACCAAGCTCAAATAATTCCTTCTGGTAAGTCGGTGAATCTGCCTCATAGCAGCTGTTTGGTCCGCCGGTAAGGATGATTCCCTTAGGATTCATCGCTTTAATCTTCTCAAGATCTGTCTTGTAAGAATAAATTTCGCAATATACATTACATTCTCTGACACGTCTTGCAACCAGCTGATTGTACTGACCGCCAAAATCAATGACAATAACTAATTCTCTTTTCAAGGCTTTCCTCCTGTTATTTATAACATCTTTAGAATCTGTTACTCATTATAAATGAGTACATGCACTTTTACAATGCTAATTTTATCTCCCGACGGACTTTTTATTTTCCGGAAAAATTTTTCACTGCTTTTTTTGCCTGCTCATCCCAGTAAGCGCAGTCATTTCTTCCAATTATCTCCGATGTAAACGGAGTACCGTCATTCTTCTTATAATGTCTGGTCGCCCGGAAAACATATTTCGCACCGACATAAACGATCGGTACGTTGAAAAATACGATCAGAATATTTCCAAGATCAGAAAATGCCCAGAGATTTCCAAGCTCCAGTCCTGCGATATTACAGAGAATACCAAATGCGGCAACAAAAAGACCGATACAGCGTACAAAATTAATACAGATCTTATCCTTGCGGATACGGTTGGCTGCGATTTCCGAAAAGCTGATCATTCCAAGCAGACAGGTAAATGCAAACAGGCAGAAACATAAGGTTACAAGAAATGTAACGATCCCGTTCATTGCAGTTCCCGGAGTCAGCACAGCAATGGACTCCGTATATTTGGGAAGTTTGTCAAGAGCCTGCCAGCTTTCCGCATCTGCTCCCGTCCAGCAATGTGCCATAACTACCACAAATCCGGTAAGTGTACAGATCACGATGGTATCAAGAAAAACTCCCAGAGAAGCGATCACGCCCTGCTCGCATGGATGCTTTGCGTCAGCTGCTGCCGCTGACATGGTGATCGTTCCCTGACCAGCTTCATTGGACATCAAACCTCGTTTTACGCCCTGTGCAAGAACTGTTCCAAAAACACCTCCAAAAAATGCATTCGGCTTAAAGGCTCCTGCAAACACGCTTCCGAAGAAATACGGAATACGGGTAAAATTCAATATGATAAGAAGTAACACTACTACCATATAGAGCACTGCCATCACCGGCACCATCATATCTGTCCATCTGGATACTTTTTTGATTCCGCCAAATGCGATAGCTGCTGTGAGAATTACGATCAGCGTACCTACTATATAATAGAAGGCTGATCCGCTTGGGATGGTTTTTCCGGTTACGATCTCTGCCATGCGTCCTACTGATGAAACAACGTTAAAGCCCTGTGCCGGCAGACAGCAAAGCGCATACAAAATATACAATACCGAAAGAAAAACACCGATCCATACCTTATTTCCAAGAAGCTTTCTCCCATAAAAAGGAAGACCTCCTACAAACTCATCGTCCTTCTTCTCCTTGAAAATCTGAGCAAGGACACCTTCCATGTATGCAACTGCCATCCCGAAAAACGCAGATATCCACATCCAGAACAGGGCCCCCGGGCCACCCACTGCAATAGCACCTGTTACGCCCAGGATATTTCCCGGGCCTACACGCATAGCTGAACTCAGAAAAAACGATGCAAGCGGCGAAATTCCTGTTTCCACAACACGTTTCTCCGTCATGGTCCTGATTCCTTTTTTAAAGTAAGTCACTTGCATAAAACCGATCCTGAAACTGAAAAAAATCCCGGACCCAAGAAGTAGTATGATCGCAAAGGATATATTTCCCAGAATCGGAATACTGCTGTACCAGTCAAAATTCGTGGGGAACTCCCACAGAAAATCAGACAGTGGACCGATAAAGCTGAACACTCCATTGATCGCCTCAAATACTCTCTCCATAGCCATCTCCTCCCTTTTCATCTGAATACCTCAGAATTGAACCATTTTTCCGGATATTACATTTTCCGCTGAATATAAAATATAGATATATTCATTTATACCCCTCAGAAAAATTTCCGCACCTGTTCATATAACATGTGTACCACATCCATACTCGTTCATTTCCCCTCCGGATTTTTATGCTATGGTTTATTATACCGTATCGGCTTAAAAAAGTCTTATTTATTTTCACTATTTTTGTACAAATTTCAGAATTTTCTATTCTTACAAGCCCCACCGACTGCTATTGCTTTTCGCCCCCCGCAGGGGACTTACTTGATTCGAGTCAAGCGGATATTCGCAATCCGCTTCGCTACGCGGCTCTACACCGAATAACTTCTTCGCAGTTTATCAGACTTTATAAGATATTTAGACTTTCCTCACAAATTTTTAAAACGCTTCTCACAGTTCCATCACATTTTGACGGTATATTATTAATCAAATAAAGCACAAAGCTTTTTCATCTTATAGATCATTACTTATTTTTCTTTTCATACTCTGCCGGGTCCCTTCCAAGACCCGGCCCTCCTTTTTATCTGAGGTACTTTTCCTAAAAAAACATCTGATCTATAATATCTGAATCAAACACCCGGATATCCCACCTTAACCCCCACATAAACGCAACGAAAAAACACCGTCCCCGCAGCTCCATATCTGCAAAAACAGTGCCTTTAGTGCGTCTTCAGGGGTTCGAACCCTGGACACCCTGATTAAGAGTCAGGTGCTCTACCAACTGAGCTAAAGACGCTTATTTAATTGTTTGTCTTTCGTTTTTTGTTTCGTTCGTTCCTCAAGACATGTTGTATTATACGTTATGATTTGAGGAAAGTCAACACCTTTTTTTAATTTTTTTTATTTTTTTCTTTTTTATTTTTTATATCTTCATTTGATGCAATTTTATCCAGCATTTTTTCCATTTCCGACAACGAATTTCTGATATGGGCAGCCTGGCTGTTAATGCTGCGGCTTACCGTATGGAGATTCTGCTGCATGGATCTGAATTTTCTTTTTTTCAAAACTTATGGCCTCCTGCTTTGCACAAATACCTTTCCAACATCACGGATATTTTATTATATGAAAATATCCTGATCTGTTTCCTGATATTTGCGCAAAGTATTTAAAGCGGACTCTTAGAAATCCACTTTTTTCCACCAGCGCCATACCAGCACCACCGCCAGCACTGCCGTAAGGAAATCCGAGATTGCCTGAGAAGCCAGAACGCCATGATACCCTGCCACCTTAAGAGCGATCATCAGTACAACCGCAAAGACCACTCCCTGTCTGCTCACTGATAACAGAAAAGCTCCCATAGCCTGTCCTGCAGACTGAAACGTACAGGTGCTGATCAGCACGATTCCCATACACAACATTCCCGCCAGCTGCAGCCGAAGCATCAGCGCGCCATTTTCCACAACGGAAAGATCGCTCATAAAGATCTTTACCATCTGCGGGGCAAAAAATCCAAGTACCGCCATCAGTACAAGCGCCATTCCTCCCTCAAGAAGATATGCAAACTTCAAAGTTGCTTTCAACCTTGTGCGGTTTCTCGCGCCGTAATTGTATCCGGTCAGCGGCTGTCCACCAAAGGCAAAACCAACCAGGACCAACGCAGCGATCATATTAATTTTCATAACGATTCCCATAGCTGCAACCTTATCGTCACCAAATCCCAGCAACGCGCGGTTTGTCAGCGCAATTCCGATGCTCTGCATCAGATTAGTAACAGAAGCCGGAATACCAATGGCAAAAACCGCTCCGATCTCCGACCTGGAAATGTGAAATCCCCTGGGATCCACAGAAAGATTTTTGCTCTTTTTAATAAGAAACCATACAAAGAAAATATCGGTACAAACATTTCCGATCACGGTCGCTGTAGCTGCGCCGGCCGCACCCCAGCCCAGTACAAAGATCATGATCGGATCCAGAATAATGTTTACAACTGCGCCAAGTACAGAACCAACCATCGAAGCCGTCGCAAATCCTTCTGTTCGTAACTGATTGGACGGTGTCAGCGCAACAATGATAAACGGCGCACCCAGTGCAATACAGGTATAATACTGTGACGCATACTCCCAGGTGGCCTCGCTTGCACCCAGAAGTCCCAATACCAGACTTCTGAAGATCATCAGTACAGCCGCAACTGCAACACCGCTGACGATCGCGCCATAAAAGCTGAATACGCTGATCCGCTTTGCGTCCTCGTATCTTTTTTCTCCAAAAAGCCTGGAAATAAAAGAACTGCCGCCAAGTCCGAAAATATCTCCCAACGCGATCATCAGGGTAAAGATCGGTGATCCAAGGGCAACCCCCGCCACCAGATCCGTATTGCCGGTTCCTGCGATAAAATACGTATCTACCATATTATAAACAAGCGAGATAACCATACTGAACACAACCGGAAGTGCCAGCTTAAAATATGCCTTTGGTATAGGATACTTTTCAAAAATTTCTTCCTGCATCTTATTCCCTCTATTTCTGTCTGATCACCATTTTACAGATCGGATTTCCCATAGAAGAAAACTTCTCCTCATATTCCGTCATGACATTTCCCTTCACCAGCTCCTCATCATGATGAAGATCAAAGGTACACACCTCCAGATTCCAATCGGAATCCCTAACCTCTTCCAGGGAAAACTCAAACAGACCACGGTTATCTGTCTTAAACTCTACAGTTCCTTCTTTTTTCAAAATCTTCTCATATCTTGCCAGAAATTCCTTGGACGTAAGTCTTCTCTTTGCATGACGCGCCTTCGGCCACGGATCCGAAAAATTCAGATAGATCCCATCAACCTCATCCTTCTCAAAAATCTCCGGCAGCAATCTTGCATCCACCCTGATAAAAACAAGATTGGAAAACTCCTCTCCTGCCGCTTCCAGTTCCTCTCTCTTCTGCAGCGCCCGAAGAAGCACACTGTCATACATCTCAATTCCCACAAAATTTCTCTCCGGATGAAGTCTTGCCATATCCATCAGAAAACGCCCCTTCCCCATACCAACTTCCAGAAAAAGCGGTCTCTTCACTCCAAAAACCTCATTCCACTTTCCTTTAAACCTCTCCGGCTCATCAATTACCCACTCACAATCCAAAATAGCATCCTTAGCACCCGGAATATTTCGTAATCTCATAAATAACCTCCAATAATCTTTCCATAATAATGTCTCAATGATTCTTATCAAACAACATTCCAATACTCAACTATACATGTAACCCCCACCCCGCCGCAAGCAAAAAATAAAAAAAATCCTCAACCAAGCAACAACAAAAACGCCTCGCCGTCCACCCCAACACCACCGCATCCTCTCAAACCCAACCAACCAGGCGACAGCAACGCGCCTCGCCGTCCACTTCCAACACCATCCGCATCCACTCAAACCCTCTCAACCAGGCGACAGCAACGCGCCTCGCCGTCCGCATCCACATACATCGGCTCAACCTCACACATCCAACACCGCAGCATACATACACAAGTCAACAACCTCACACCGCCACAACCAAGAACTCCTAAAAAAAGCCCGAGGGGTGTGCAGAGGGGCCGTGGCTTTACGGCCCCTTTGCGGTTTTCATTTTTTCCCAAAACTCAATCATCGTCTAATAAACAAATTTCTTTTTTTCGTCTCTTTTTGAACATATTTATTCAATAATTGCAAAAAATTTAACAATTTTTTAGTTGTTTTTACCATAAAAAAGGTGTATCATATAAAAATCAATTATAAACTATAAACAAACAAGGAGGGCGCTATGGAACAAATCCTAAATAAGCTTTCGGAAATCGAAGCTACAGCCAATGCCATCATGCAGGACGCTGCGCGACAGAAACAGGCTCTCTCGGAAGAAGCAGAAAAACAGACGAAGGAATTCGACGCTTCACTTGAAAAAGAAACCAGCGACGAGATCCAGAAGATCCGTGAAGATCTGGCCCGTGAGAAAGACGCCCGGATCAATGAGCTTCGTGCAGAAACCGAAAACCAGCTTTCCAGGCTGGACGCCTATTACGAAGCCCATCACGAAAGTCTTTGCAGTGAGCTGTTTCAGAAAATAACAGGCATCACCGAAACCTGAAGGGAAAGGAAGTGATTCAATGGGCTCTGTCCTCTCATACAGCGGACTCTCCACCAAGATCCGCGCCATGCAGAGCAGGCTTGTGACAGATGAGCAGCTGGAAGAAATCGTTCAGCTTCCCAATGTCCCCCAGGTAACAGCCTACCTGAAACGGACTCCTGAATATCAGAATGTCTGGTCCGGTCTCGATGAAAATGATCTTCACCGCGGACAGATAGAAAAACTCCTGAAGAAATCCATCTTCCTGAATTTTTCAAGGCTTTACCACTTTGCAAATCAGGAACAGCAAACGTTCCTGTCGCTTTACTCGAGGCGTTATGAGATCCGCGTCCTGAAAGAAATCATGACGAATCTCTTTGACCACCGGGACACCGATCCCGTGGATATTTCTCCCTACCGCGATTTTTTCAGACATCATTCCAAGCTGGACATTGACAGGCTTGCCGCCTGCACCAATATGGATGAATTCATTGCGGCACTGAAGGGAAATGATTTTTTTATTCCGCTGTCTCAGGTCAATGAACGTGGAAATGCCACGCTTTTTGACTTCGGCATGGCACTTGACCTTTCGTATTTTTCACAGATCTGGAATGTGCGGAAGAAGCTTTTCAAAGGTAACGATCTGAAACAGATCACCAGGGCTTACGGTGAAAAATTCGATATGCTAAACCTGCAGTTCATCCAGCGCTCCAAACGCTGCTTTCAGATGGAACCGGCTGCTATTTACGCACTGCTGGTCCCCATGAACTACAAGCTCCGCAAAGAGGAGATCACCACCCTTGTGGAGGCCCCTACACCAGAAGAGTTCCGTCGTATCTTCAATGGAACTTATTATGGTAAAAAATACGAACAGCTGACCGTCGCCAGTCTGGAAGAATTTTATAACTATATTCTTCGTAGCATACTGGAACAGGAAGCACGCAAGGATCCCTATTCCGTAGCAGTCATCTATTCCTATTTATATCACAAAGAACATGAAGTCAACCGTCTGACCATTGCCCTTGAATGCGTGCGCTATGGCGTGGACCCAGAACAATCCCTGCGTTATATACGCAACGGTTAATAACCAGGAGGTAGCAACGTGATTGAAAAAATGAATTTTCTGAGCATCACCGGTCCCAAGGCAGATATCGACCGGGTTGTAAACACCTACCTGTGCAAGTACGAGATCCATCTGGAAAACGCTCTCTCAGAGCTGACCACAGTAGAAAGTCTGACGCCTTTCCTGGATGTCAACCCTTACAGAGATGCCTTAAATTCCATCAATACCATTTATGAGGAGCTGAAAACTCCTCCGTCCACTTCCAACAGAAGCCCGGGTATTGAAACAGCACTTTCCACAGTAAAGGAGATCCGCTCCCAGGCGGATCAGCTCCAGAAGGAACAGTCCGAACTGGAAGAAAAATGTTCCTCTCTGGAAGAGTCACTGCGGATCATACGTCCCTTCCGAAATATTGATTATGATATTTCATCCATACTTCATCTGAAGTATATCCATTTTCATTTCGGACGTATCGAGAAACAGTATTATGAGAAATTCAAGAAATATATTTACGACAATCTGAACACGATCTTCCTTAAATGCGACGAAGATGACCAATACGTCTGGGGCGTTTACTTCGTACCGAAGCATGAAGCGCACAAAATCGATGCCGCCTACTCTTCTATGCACTTTGAGAAGATCTTTGTGCCGGATAATTATACCGGAACTGCCCAGCAGGCATTTTCAAGCGTAAGCAAACAATACGAGGATGCTCTGAAGCATCTGGAAGCACAGAAACAGAAATACCAGAGATTTCTTGCGGATCAGGCAGAAACCATCGTTACCGCCAGAAACACCCTTCTTCAGTTTTCCAGAAATTTCGATGTCCGTAAAGCGGCTGCCTGCACCGGAAAGCATGAAAATTTCTATATTCTCTGCGGCTGGATGACAGAAGCCGACACCAGAGCCTTTCAAGCCGAAATCTCATCCGACGAAAAAATCTTCTGCCTGGTAGACGGAGAAGATACCAATACGCCGGAGCACGACCAGAACCATCAGCCACCGACCAAACTGAAAAACCCGAAGCTTTTCAAGCCCTTTGAAATGTATGTAAAAATGTACGGACTTCCCGCCTATGGCGAGATGGACCCCACCTGGTTTGTCGCCATCACCTACTCCTTTATTTTCGGAGCCATGTTCGGTGATGCAGGACAGGGACTCCTGCTTTTTATCGGAGGATTGCTCCTGTACAAACTAAAGCATATCGATCTTGCCGGAATCATCAGCTGCGCCGGAGTCTTTTCCACATTTTTCGGTCTGATGTTCGGAAGTATCTTTGGATTTGAGGATGTCATACCTGCTCTGTGGCTGCGGCCTGTGAACAGTATGACGACCATACCTTTTATCGGAAAACTGAATACCGTATTTATCGTTGCCATCGGCTTCGGCATGGGAATCATCCTCCTGTGTATGGTTTTCAACATCATCAATTCCTTTAAGATGCATGACGTTGAAAAAACCTGGTTTGACACCAACGCTGTGGCAGGACTTGTATTTTATGGCTCCGCAGTTCTCTGCATCGGACTTTTTGTATCCGGGCATGCTGTTCCGGGTGGTGCAGTCCTCGCCATTATGTTTGGTTTACCGCTGCTTCTTATTTTCTTCAAGGAGCCTCTTACAAACCTGGTAGAAAAAAAAGCCGAGGTTATGCCAAAAGAAAAAGGCATGTTTATCGTACAGGGTATCTTTGAACTGTTCGAGGTTATCCTGAGCTACTTTTCCAATACACTCTCCTTCGTGCGTATCGGTGCTTTTGCAGTCAGCCACGCAGCTATGATGGAGGTTGTGCTTATGCTTGCAGGCGCAGAGAACGGCAGTCCGAACTGGATCGTCATTATCCTCGGAAACCTTTTCGTATGCGCTATGGAGGGCCTGATCGTAGGTATCCAGGTACTCCGTCTGGAATATTACGAAATGTTCAGCCGTTTCTACAAAGGCAGCGGACGTAAATTCGAGCCGTTCTGCTCAAAAAACAAATAAAATGCCAGAGTCGGAACGCATTCTGATCCGGGCATTCAATTTAACGAATATTAAGGAGGTCATCATCATGACAGTCATTACACAGATCACAATCGCAGTTGCACTTGTACTCAGCATCATTCTTCCATTTGGTTATTATCTTCTCGGCGAAAAAAGCCGCGGCCGCTACAAAACAGCTCTTGGTGTCAACGCCTTTTTCTTCTTCGGGATCATGCTTGTTGCCATTGCAGTAACATTTGCAGGCGGAGCTTCCGTACAGGCTGCTACAGGCGCTGACGCAGGCCTTGCAACAGGTATGGGTTACATCGCAGCAGCACTTGTTACCGGACTTTCCTGTATCGGTGGTGGTATTGCCGTTGCCAGTGCGGCAAGCGCAGCACTTGGAGCGATCAGTGAAGATCAGAGCATCCTTGGTAAATCTCTTATCTTCGTAGGTCTTGCCGAAGGTGTTGCTCTTTATGGACTGATCATCTCTTTCATGATCCTGGGTAAACTTTGATATGAAAATGTATCTGATCAGTGACAATATTGATACTCTGACAGGAATGAGACTGGCCGGTGTAGAGGGTGTGATCGTTCATGAGCACGACGAGCTGAAGGAAGCTCTAGAGCGCACCATCGCAGACAAAGAGATCGGAATCATACTCCTGACCGAAAAATTCGGCCGGGAGTTTCCTGAGATCATTGATGATGTCAAGCTTCATCACAAAACACCTCTCATCATTGAAATTCCTGACAGACATGGTACCGGCCGCAGGCCTGATTTCATTACTTCTTATGTAAATGAGGCCATCGGATTAAAATTATAGGCAGGTGATATTATGACAATCGAAGAGAAGCTTACACACTTCTATGACACCTCCGTGGAAGAAGCCCGCCGTCAGGCGGAAAAAGATGTCCGGGAACACAAGGAAGCCCTGGATGCCGCACTGGAGGAACATAAAAAAATGTCTCTGGGAAATGCTGCCAGTTCCCGCAAAGCCGAGATTGCAAACGCAAAGCGCGAGATCAACAAGGCACTTTCCGCAGAGCAGCTTCACATCCGGCGAAACTGGACTGCCAGGCAGAGCCGCTTAAAAGAAAAACTTTTTGCAGATGTTCGGGTACAGATCCTAAAATTCATGGAATCTCCCCGCTATGAAGAATATCTTTGTACAAAGATCGAGGAAGCTGTCTGCTTCGCGGAACACGATGAGATCCAGATCTATCTTTCAAAAGAAGATGAACCCCGTCTGAAGTCTCTCACTGTAAAGACCGGTTTCCCGCTGAAGCTTTCCGATGAATCCTTTATCGGCGGAATCAAGGCGATAATCCCTGAAAAAAATATCCTCATCGACAATTCCTTTGAGGAAGGCTATCAGGCAGCTTACAGAGAATTCAAATTTGACGGAGGTCCAGCACATGAGTAAAACAGGTATTATCTACGGTGTTAACGGTCCTGTTATCTACCTCAAGGGCGACACCGGCTTCAAGATCTCCGAGATGGTCTATGTAGGCCCCGAAAAACTGGTTGGAGAAGTTATCGGTCTCAAGAAACATATGACGACCATACAGGTTTTTGAGGAAACTACAGGACTGAAACCCGGAGAAACTGTTATCGGAACAGGAGACGCCATTTCCGTTCTCCTTGGTCCGGGAATCATCCACAATATTTTTGATGGTATCCAGAGACCTCTGGCAGAGATTGCCCAGGCCTCTGGAAAATATATTTCCCGTGGTGTCAGCGTTGACTCTCTTGACACAGAAAAAAAATGGGAAACCCACATTACCGTAAAGGAAGGTGACGTCATCGGTGCAGGCACGGTTATCGCTGAAACACAGGAAACCGCCTCCATCCTTCACAAATCCATGGTTCCGCCCACGATCACACACGGAACCGTTATCCATGCGGTTCCTGACGGTGCTTATAACGTTCTGGAGCCCATCGTTACCGTCCGTCTTGATGACGGAACCGAAAAAGAACTGGCACTTGCCCAGAAATGGCCGATCCGTGTTCCACGTCCGACCTACAAGCGTTTCCCGGCCAGCGTTCCGCTCCTTACTGGACAGCGAATCCTGGATACTCTTTTCCCTATTGCCAAGGGAGGCACTGCTGCAGTTCCAGGCGGATTCGGAACAGGAAAAACCATGACACAGCACCAGATCGCCAAGTGGTCTGACGCAGATATCATCATCTACATCGGCTGTGGCGAGCGCGGAAACGAAATGACACAGGTTCTTGAGGACTTCAGCAAGCTGATCGACCCGAAATCCGGAAACCTGATGATGGACCGTACCACACTGATCGCCAACACTTCCAACATGCCGGTTGCAGCCCGTGAGGCTTCCATCTACACAGGTGTTACACTTGCGGAATATTACCGTGATATGGGTTATGACGTAGCAATCATGGCAGACTCCACATCCCGATGGGCCGAGGCTCTCCGTGAGCTTTCCGGACGTCTGGAGGAGATGCCTGCAGAGGAAGGCTTCCCTGCGTATCTGGCAAGTAAGCTTTCCGCCTTCTATGAGCGCGCGGGAATGATGCAGAACCTGAACGGAACAGAAGGTTCCGTATCCATTATCGGTGCAGTTTCCCCTCAGGGCGGTGATTTCTCCGAGCCGGTCACACAGAATACCAAACGTTTTGTCCGCTGTTTCTGGGGACTGGACAAGGCTCTTGCCTATGCCCGTCACTTTCCTGCCATCCAATGGCTGACCAGCTACAGCGAATATCTGGAGGACCTGACTCCCTGGTACAGAGAGCATGTCTCCCCGAAATTCGTTTATGACAGAAACCAGATCATGGCTATCCTCAACCAGGAAAGCTCTCTTATGGAGATCGTCAAGCTGATCGGAAGCGATGTTCTTCCGGATGATCAGAAGCTGACGCTGGAGATCGCCAGGGTTATCCGTCTGGGCTTCCTGCAGCAGAACGCTTTTCACCAGGAGGACACCAGTGTTCCTATGGAAAAGCAGTTCCTGATGATGGAAACCATCCTCTATCTCTACGAAAAATGCCGTGCCCTTGTAAACCGTGGCATGCCGGTTTCCGTGCTGAAGGAGGATAAGATCTTTGAACGTATCATCGCCATCAAATACGAGGTTCCAAATAAAGAGCCGGAGCGTTTTGATGAATATCATAAAGATATCGACCGCTTCTACGACAATGTACTGGAAAGAAACGGTTAAAGGAGGGATCAGTTTATGGCAATCGAATATCTTGGCCTGAGTGAAATAAACGGCCCTCTTGTTGTCCTTGAGGGTGTAAAAAATGCATCTTACGAGGAGATCGTGGAATTCCACATGGAGGACGGCACTCAGAAGATCGGCCGTATCGTGGAAATCTATGAGGACAAGGCCGTTATCCAGGTTTTTGAGGGAACTGACAATATGTCCCTCGGCAATACACACACACGTCTTACCGGACATCCTATGGAGATCGGGCTTTCCCCTGAGATCCTGGGACGTACCTTTAACGGTATCGGCCAGCCCATTGACGGGCTTGGCGAGATCACACCGGAAGTCAGCCTGAACATTAACGGGCTTCCGCTGAATCCGGTAACCCGTGAATATCCACGAAACTATATCAACACCGGTATCTCCGCTATCGACGGACTGACCACACTGATCCGCGGCCAGAAGCTGCCGATCTTTTCCGGTAACGGTCTTCCACATGATAAGCTGGCTGCACAGATCGTTCAGCAGGCTTCCCTGGGAGCAGATTCCGATGAAAAATTCGCCATTGTTTTTGCGGCAATGGGCGTCAAATATGACGTAGCCGAATTCTTCCGCAGAACCTTTGAGGAAAGCGGTGCCTCCGATCACGTTGTGATGTTTTTGAACCTTGCAAACGATCCGGTTGTAGAGCGTCTTCTGACACCGAAGATCGCCCTCACTGCCGCTGAGTATCTTGCTTTTGAAAAAGGCATGCACATCCTGGTAATCCTTACAGATATCACCTCCTTCTGCGAGGCCATGCGAGAGGTTTCCTCCTCCAAAGGTGAAATTCCTTCCCGAAAAGGTTATCCCGGATATCTGTACAGTGAGCTTGCAACTCTTTACGAGCGTGCGGGAATCGTCCGTGGCGGCACCGGTTCTGTAACCCAGATCCCGATCCTGACCATGCCAAACGACGACATCACACACCCGATCCCAGACCTTACCGGATATATCACAGAAGGCCAGATCGTACTGGACCGCCAGCTTCACGGTCAGGCGATCTATCCGCCGATCAATGTTCTGCCATCTCTGTCCCGTCTGATGAAGGACGGTATCGGTGAAGGCTTCACACGTGCTGATCATCAGGATGTTGCCAACCAGCTCTTCTCCTGCTACGCAAAGGTAGGCGATGCAAGAGCTCTGGCATCCGTTATCGGTGAGGATGAGCTTTCTCCGCTGGATAAGCAGTACCTTGTATTCGGAAAAGCCTTCGAGGCAGAGTTTGTAGGACAGTCAGAAACAGAGAATCGAAGCATCATCGAAACTCTGGATAAGGGCTGGGAGCTTCTTGGCCTTCTTCCAAGAGAAGAGCTCGACCGTATCGATACCAAAGTTCTGGATCAGTATTACAGAGAAACCGTCCGTTAGTGAGGTGATTTTATGGATCCGAATACCTTTCCCACCAAGGGAAATCTCATACTTGCAAAAAACTCTCTGGCTCTTTCCAAACAGGGCTATGAGCTTATGGACAAAAAGCGTAATATCCTGATCCGTGAAATGATGGAGCTGATCGATCAGGCAAAGGATATCCAGTCCCAGATCGATGAGACCTTCCGTACCGCTTACGCGGCTCTTCAAAAGGCAAATATGGAAATTGGAATCGCTTTCGTAGACCAGATCTCTCATACCGTTCCTGTGGAAGATTCCATCCGGATCAAAACCAGGAGTGTCATGGGAACCGAGATCCCTCTTGTGGAATATGACAAAAAAGCAGGCAACACGCCGACCTACGCCTACTACAGCACCAAGCTGTCCCTGGACGAGGCCAAGGCAGCCTTCGAGCGTGTAAAGGAGCTGTCCATCCAGCTCTCCATGATCGAAAACGCCGCCATCCGTCTTGCTACCAACATCAAGAAAACCCAGAAGCGTGCCAATGCGCTGAAAAACATCACCATCCCCAGATATGAAACCCTCACCAGAGATATCACTAATGCTCTGGAGGAAAAAGAGCGCGAAGAGTTTACACGTCTGAAGGTGATCAAACGTATGAAACAAAACAGTTAAAAAAATCCTCCGCAGATCTTTCCGGTTCTGCGGAGGATTTTTGGGTTATCCACACTTATCCACATCTGAAAATAACTTTTCAACACCTTGCAGTGACCGTTTTAACTGGGCACTGTTCTTTTTTATCCTCATTTCCATACATCCGATAATCCCACTTTTAAATAGATTAGTTTTTCAAGAATTTACTCACTATTATCTGATTATTTGTTTTTATTCTTTTATATTATGTCTTTTTTGCAATAAATTTTATGATATTTAGAATTTAAAAATGTCAATAGTTTTAAGAACTTTTTTCCCACTTTTTACAATTTTATCATTTTACACAAAACATATGTTTAAATTTATTTATGTAAATCAGCTCATCCACATGGTTATCCTTGTGGATAATGTGGATAAATTTGTGCATAACTTGATTATTAGCGGATTTGCGGATTTTTGTCATGTGGAAAACTTTTTGCAAAGTTTTTCACTTATCCACCATAGTTCGACAGGTTTTGTGCATATTGCCAGAATGGTATTTTCCTGCGTGCAGTCTTGACATCAGCACTGTTTTTTGTTAAGGTGAAAACGCTAAAACAACGTGTGGATTTTTCAGTTCCGACTTTTTTCGCCACACAATCTGCCTTCACCAGTAAGACAGATTGTGTGGCTTTTATTATGCACAAAAAGCACACCTTTTTTCCCATGATCTACATTGTGAATTCTGATATAAAGGAGGATTTTTCATGAACGACACATTTATGAAGGAGAAGCCTGTCGGCCCGCTGCTGGCGTCCATGGCGCTGCCTATGGTCTTTTCCATGCTTGTAAACTCACTATACAACATTGTGGACAGCTTCTTCGTGGCACAGATCAGCGAGCAGGCCATGACCGCCCTGTCCCTTGTCTATCCGGTCCAGAACATGATCAACGCCGTTGCCATCGGCTTCGGGATCGGAATCAACGCCAGAGTTTCCTATCACCTTGGCGCAGGGGACAAAAAAATGGCAGACACTGCCGCAACCCACGGATTTTTTCTGTCTGTGATCCACGGGATCCTGATGACCGTGATCAGCATCGCTGTTATGCCCGTATTCCTTCAGATGTTCACCCAGGATGAAACCGTGATCCGGATGGGGCTGGAGTATTCTACCATCGTTTTCCTGTTTTCCACAGTAATTGCCATCAGCCTTTTCTTCGAAAAACTTTTCCAGGCTGTAGGACGGATGAAAGTATCCATGCTCGCCCTGCTTGTGGGATGTATCAGCAACATCATCCTGGACCCGTTCCTGATCTGGGGAATCGGCTTTTTCCCGAAGCTGGGTATCCGGGGCGCAGCTCTGGCTACTGGCATCGGCCAGGTGCTCACCATTGCGGTCTATATGGTCTTTTATATCCTGAAGCCTATTCCTGTACGTGTAACGCCCAAAACCCTGAAAACAAGCAAAGTAACGGATCTGAGCCTGTATGCCATCGGTGTTCCCGCGATCCTGAACCTGGCACTGCCATCATTTCTGATCTCTTTTCTGAACTCCGTGCTGGCCGCTTACTCGGACAGCTATGTGGTGATCCTTGGCATTTATTACAAACTGCAGACCTTCCTGTATCTCCCGGCCAACGGAATCATCCAGGGAATGCGCCCGCTGATCGGTTATAACTTCGGTGCCCGTGAGATGAAGCGTGTGAAAAAAATCTTCCGGCTCACCCTGGAATCCAGCTGTGTGATCATGCTCTTTGGAACCGTTATCTGCCTCCTGGCTTCCGGACAGCTTATGGGACTTTTCACAACTACCCCGGAAACCATTGCCGCTGGCTCCAGAGCACTGAAGATCATCAGCGCCGGCTTTCTTGTTTCTGCTGTATCCGTTACCACTTCCGGTGCCATGGAAGGCCTTGGAAAAGGCACGCAGTCCCTTGTAATTTCCCTTTTCCGCTATGTGGTCGTTATCATGCCCACCGCATATCTTCTGTCCCATTTTATGGGTCCTGATGGTGTGTGGAACGCATTCTGGATCACAGAGGTGTTTACAGCCATCGTTTCTGTCATGATTTATCACAAAACGTTGAAAAAAGCCTAAGAATGCAAATGTCCGGCCCACCGGCCTGTTTGCAGCCACCTGCAGGTTTACGTCCCGAAAGCACAAAAAGCTTCGATCCACTCTCTGAGCACATCGCTCATCGATGAGAGTTAGATCGAAGCTTTCTTTATTAACCAAATCAGGAAAATCCCATGAGTGATCGCTGATATCCTCTTGACTCAAACGGATATCCGTAATCTGCATTCATTTAATTCGTGGAAATTTCCTCTGTATCTCTTACAGCAGTCCCTTCTCACGGATCAGCTTTAAAGCGCCTTCATCGGCCACTACCGTCACATCCGGGTGAAGCTGCAGGATAGATGCCGGCACGTTGGGCGTGATCGGTCCGTAGAGAGATTTGTAAAGAGCATCTGCCTTTGCCTCTCCGGTAGCGACCAGAAGGATTTTCTTTGCAGTCATGATGTTTTTGATACCCATGGTATATGCCTGCTTCGGCACATCATCCATAGTCTCAAAGAATCTTGCATTTGCCTTGATGGTGCTCTCCGTAAGGTCTACGCAGTGAGTCTCCTTCTCAAATGCTGCACCCGGCTCGTTGAAGCCGATGTGGCCATTTCCGCCGATTCCAAGCAGCTGCATATCGATACCACCCACGCTGCGGATGATCTCATTGTAATCCGCACAGGCTTTCTCACTGTCCTCTTCCAGTCCGTTTGGCACATAGGTTCTTGCCTTATCGATATTTACATGGTCAAACAGATTTGTGTTCATAAAATAACGATAGCTCTGATCGTTATCTCCGGAAAGTCCTTTGTATTCATCAAGATTTACGGATGTGATCTGCGAAAAGTCCAGATCTCCTTTTTTGTACCACTCGATCAGCTGCTTGTACATTCCCACCGGTGTGGAGCCTGTAGCAAGTCCAAGAACAGCATTTGGCTTCATGATGATCTGTGCAGACATGATGTTTGCCGCTTTTCTGCTTACGTCATAGTAATCTTTTCCTGTATAAATGATCATAATCTTTTTCCTTCTCCTTATGGTAAAAAAGAACAACCGGATAACTGAGATTCACATATCTCCTGATTTTCCTGTTGTTCTTTTTTATTATTGATTCGTTTTTTTACTCAGCCATCTCTACTTCGAGAACATAGTCTACCGGGTCAGGAAGTACCGGGTCAGGTCCCAGATCAACGAATGCGATATCCGGGTAATCGCTGTGCATCCATGCGTTGGAGATCGGCACCTCATGTCCGTCATCCAGCGCACGCACCTTCACGATCTTATCCTTATCAAATCCCAGAAGCGGAAGTGGTCCCAGTGTATTCTCATAAATATGCACATAGTATTTGTTTCCGTTTCTGGTGATACGTCCGTAATCCGGCTTCGGAATGTTTTCAGCCGGTACACAGCCGTAGATACTGTCATGATTCTTATCCATCCAGCGGCCGATCTCAGCCAGGATCGCAGAAGATTCCTTCGGGAATTTACCTTTGGCATCCGGTCCTACGTTCAAGATCATATTTCCACCCTTGGAAACACACTCTACCAGCTTCTTGATCAGCATGGAAGCCGGTTTGTAATAATGGTCGTTTGCACAGTATCCCCAGTTGTTGTTCATGGTGAAGCATGCTTCCCAGACCATCGGGTTGCCTTCCTTATCGCAGATTCCTTCCGGCGGGATGATCTGCTCAGGGCTTACAAAATCGCCATGGTACGGTGTCGGATCACACTCATACAGGGATCCTCTTCCCTCTCCGCTGGCTTCCAGACGGTTATCGATGATAACCTGCGGCTGTAAGCTGCGCACCATGTTGATCAGCTTTGTTGCGCCCCATTTTTCCCCTCTCATATCGTCGTAGGAGAAATCAAACCAGATGATATCGATCTGTCCGTAGTTTGTACAGATCTCTTCTACCTGATTATACAGATATTCTGTATAACGTGAGAAATCACGGTTCTCATTTCCGCACTCTTTGTGGTTTCTCATCGGATGGATACGGTCTCCGTAATGCGGATAATCCGGATGATGCCAGTCAAGCAGTGTGAAATAGATTCCAACCTTAAGGCCTTCCTCACGAAGTGCCTCTACATACTCCTTGATCAGGTCTCTTCCTGCCGGTGTGTTTGTTACCTTGTAGTCTGTGTATTTGCTGTCAAAGAGGCAGAATCCGTCGTGATGTTTTGCTGTCAGGACTACATATTTCATACCTGCAGCCTTGGCCTCTTTTGCCCACTGCTTCGGGTTGTAGTCTCTTGCATCAAATTCTTTCATAAACGGAAGATATTCTTCCTCAGGTATTTCCTCTACGCTTCGTACCCACTCGCCTCTTGCAGGGATAGAATATAATCCCCAGTGGATAAACATTCCAAAACGGGCATCCTGGTACCACTCCATACGTTTTTCATATTCTTTTCTGTCAAACTGATACATGATTTTTTCCTCCTGTTTAGATTAAAAGCATCAGCCTTTGATAGCTCCGGAAAGCATACCTTTTTCAATCTGTTTATGGAACACGATGTAAATGATAAGCATCGGAATTACGGACATTACTACATATGCAAACTGACTTCCGATCTCCTGTGTATGTGCAGAAGAGAAGTTCAGCATCGCACGTGAAACTGTGAAATATTTGGTATCTGTCATCAGGATCATGGAGAATACAAGTTCACTGTATCCATAGATGAATACGAAGATCGCCTCTGTTGCGATGATCGGCTTGCAAACAGGGAAAAGGATCTTCCACAGCAGCTGCCAGTTGTTACATCCATCAATGATCGCCGCCTCATCCAGGTTCCTGGAGATTCCATCCATGAATCCTGTATAAAGGAATATCGCCTGGGACATACCAAACGCAACATAGATCAGGATCAGGAAGAACAGGTTGTTCTTTGCATTTAATGCTGTTGCAATGTTGTTGATCGGGATCAGTGTACAGTGAACCGGAACCATTACTCCGATCATGAAGAATACATATACCCATTTCAGGAATTTGTAATCTTTTCTTGATAAGATGTATGCTGCCATCATTCCGACTACAGTATTAAATACAGTTGTCAGAGTCGCTACAACCAGGGAGTTCTTGATGGTATTCAATGCATCCGCTGTTTTGTTTGCGCTGATATAGTTCTGGAACATAATCTTCTTAGGGAAGCTTAACAGGTTCAGGTAAATCTCTGAGTTTGTTTTGAAGGAAGCCATTACGGTCACTACTACCGGAAACAGTGTAACAACTGTCCACAGGATCGCGATAATGTACAGCGCTATCTTTCCTCCATGCATTTTCTGTTTATTAGCTGTTTTTTCCATATCGTCTCTTCTCCTTCCGCCTACATTGCAAGATCTTTATCTTCACGGAACAAATGATTGGTCACAAGACTCAGCACAACACCCAGCACTAACAGAATAACGCCGTATGCACTGCTTCGTCCGAACAGCTTATAGGAGAATCCCTGTGTATAAAGCATGATTGAAGGTGTGGAGCTGATATCGTTCGGGCCTCCTCTTGTCATTGCCCAGATGATATCGAATACTTTCAGACATCCTGTAATACACAAAATAGAGAATACCTTGAAGGAGTTTTTCATCAGAGGAAGGATGATATAGCGGATCCTCTGCCATCCTGTAGCACCATCCAGCGCTGCAGCCTCATTTAACTCATCAGGGATCGCCACCAGACCAGCTGCAAAGATCAGCATGTTATATCCGGCATACATCCATTCGTTTACCAGAACAACGATCCAGACGTTTACAGTCTTTATCGTCAGCACATCAGGGATCGTACCATGAAGGCCGAAAATATTTTCAATGGTATTAAAGATACCAAAGTTCGGATTTAACATAAATGTCCACATCAGGGCTACTGCTGTTGTTCCTAACATATTCGGAAGGAAGTAGCAGGTTCTGAAGAATCCGGTTCCCTTGATCTTTGCAGTTACCAGCATTGCGAGACCAAATGAAAGCGGCATCAGGATAACGAAACCACCGATCATAAAGTACACACTGTTGAGCATTGCATTCCAGAACAGCTTATCTGAAAAAATCTTCTGATAGTTCTCAAGTCCTACCCATTGCTTTGCCGCACCAAACATACCGTTCCATTTACGGAATGATAAGCCTACGGTATCAAAAACAGGGTAGATGACAAAAATAACAGTTATTAAAATTGCCGGAAGAAGGAACGCTAAAGAAAGCGTAAGATCTTTTTTATCCAGCTTCTGTTTTACCTTTGGTACAGATTTACCTGCCATATGTATACCTCCGTAATAAACAAGGGGAAGCAGATGATGCTTCCCCCTGTTTCTCTTATCCACACATCATGCGTTCAGTCAAAATTCTCTTTATTCGTAAGCAGACATTTTGTCAACGATATCGTCTCCAACTTCCTGTGCACTTGCGCCTGTCGCTAATGCCTGAAGAGAATTACGGATTGTATCCATAGCTGCTGTGTTGCTGTCATATGTAGGAATCTCAAGTTTAGACTCTGTATTCTCAGCCATGATCGCATTTACATCGTCAAGCAGATAGTTACCTGTATCAATCGTAACCTTCTCAGCATATGTTGTCGGGCTGGATTTGCACATTTCGTTGATGGAATCTACACTTGTAAGGTATTTGATGAATTTAACAGTTGCTGCGATTTCCTCATCGCTCTTGTTTAATGTAGTGATGTAGTATGTATCAGAACCGCCGCCCATCTCTACAGTCTTGTTTGCTTCGTCGATATAAGGAATTCTTGTAACACCGATCTTCTGAGCATCGAAGAGAGTTGTATCGGAGTCATTCTGGAAGTTACCGCAGTTCCATGTTCCGTCAACTGTGAATGCAGCTTTTCCTGCCTCGAACATATTTCTCTCTGTGTTGAAGTCTGTGCTGAGGATTCCGTCTCCCCAGTATCCTGCATCAATCATATCTTTCATCTTCTGATAGATTGCAACCATCTTCTCGCCGTTGTAAGCCTCTTTGTCGCTTGCAAGATCATCTGCGATGCTTGTTCCGTAAGCTTTCAGAGCAAGAGCACTCATCAGATGCTCGAAGTGATAGTTATCTTTGTCAGAGTAGTTGAATGGCTGGATTCCTGCATCTTTTAATTTTGCGCAGGCATCAACAAGATCATCCCAGGACTCCGGAACATCTACGCCAACCTGATCAAGGTAATCTTTGTTGTAGTAGAGACAGAGCTGATAAGCGGACCACGGAATACCATAGGTTCCTTCAATGCCGTCAAACTGTGTTGTCTCCCATGCAAAATCCTGAACTCCCTCTTTCCATTCCGGATACTGTTCAAAGTATGGTGTCAGATCCAGTATATATCCTGCATCTACATACTCTCTTGTACGGCTTCCGCCATACTGAAGGAATGCGTTCGGTACATTACCGGAAGCGAAATCTGTTGTAAGCTTCTCTTCGTAATCAGACTCTGTAGAAATACTCTCATCTGTTACATGGATCTTTCCTTCGTTCTCTTTATTGAACTCTTCAAGTGCTTTGTAATACCATTTAGCCTGTCCGTCTGTATCAGATCCGTTGTTAAATCTGAATGCTACACGAAGCTCAACGTTTTCAAAATCCATATTGTCTACATCGTAGTTTGTGTCACCCTTTGCAAATACGGCGCTTCCTGTTACGCCTACTGTTGACATTGCTGTTACACCGGCGAGACACAGTGTTGCAACTTTTTTCATTCGTTTCTTCATGAATAAATCCTCCCTTAATATGATTTTTTATTATATAGTTTTCCCATTGATGTTCATAAATTGATCAATCGATGATCGCCTCAAAGATCGGCTCTTCTTCCTCAAGCTCCAGGCATACACAGTAGTTCTTTGCCCCCTGAAGCTTCTCCGGAAGCTCTACCTCTATCATCGAGTTTCCTTCGCAGCACTTTAATGCGCGGCACGGAAGCTTTTCTCCTGTGCTTACCACATATGCACCCTTTAACTGATTACCGATGTTCAGCAGTTCAACTCGATATCTCGGTGCAAGGACGTGTACGTAAAGCTTATGTGGTCTCTTTGTAAATTCAATGCTCGGGATCTCATACGGATAGATACCAACATTCTTGGTTCCGTAAATTGCTTCCGCATTCTCAGTCACGTATTTACCAACCTCATTCATAACCTCAACACAAGCTTCCGGAACAGTTCCGTCTGCCATTGGTCCTACGTTCAGCAGGTAATTTCCGCCTCTGCCGACGATCTTGAGAAGAAGGTTCAGGATATCATCCGGATTCTTCCAGTTTGTATCGTATTTATTATAACCCCATGTATCATTTACAGTTGCCGGTACTTCCCAGTCACCGTCGTATGGAAGACGTGGAATAAAGTTATCACCGGTGGTCATGTAATCGCCCTTCTGGTGTCCGATACGTCCGCTGATGATGCAGTCAGGCTTAATACCCTTAACCCAGTCTCTTAATTCCTGAGCTTCGTCTGCGGTCATTCCCATCGGAGTATCAAACCAGATCAGGGAAATATTATCGTAATTCTCAAGAAGCTCTTTTAACTGCGGTTTGCATTTCTCATCGAAGTATGTACGGAATTCCGGCTTCCATTCGTTCTTGTCTTCGTAATCCTTCTTATAGGCATTGTCATCATCCCAGTCCTGAGCCTGTGAATAATAGATACCCATTGTCATGTCATATTTCTTACAAGCATCGGAAAGCTCTCTTAAGATATCTCTTCCTGCAGCCTTCACTACATTAAAATCACTGACCTTGGAATCGTACATTGCGAATCCCTCGTGATGCTTGGAAGTAAGAACGATATATTTAACACCCCACTGCTCTTTCGCTCTTTTCACAAACATGTCCGCGTCAAATTTGTCCGGATGGAACTCATCTTTCAGCTTTCTGTAATCTTCCTTGTCAATGTTGAGATTGTTCTCGATCCACTCTGCGATACGGTCTGTCTTGGTGACCTCGCCGGTCTTCGGATCTTTCCATTCTCCTGCAAGGATGGAATAAAGTCCCCAATGGATGAATAATCCGTATTTGGCATCTTTATACCACTGCTGCTTTGTGTCTGCCATAACCTTCTCCTTGTTTCGTATAGCTGATTTTCTTGTTGCATAAAACGTTTCGTTTTTTGTTAAGACTATCTTACCGCATCCGAAGCAGCTTTTCAAGTAAAATCATAGGGCAAAAATCATTTTTCCTATTTTTTACAATTATTTCGTCTTGTTTTTGTGTACTTTTTCGTATCAGGTTTTGTTAAACGTTTCATTTTTATCAATTTTCTGTACAATACGCTCGTTTTTTCTGATACTTTATGTGTAAAAAATGCCATGTGTATTGAGGCATTTTCTTTTTCATGATATAATATGAAAATACTCTATTATCTGTAAATGTATCAGAACCGGAGGTTTTACATGAACGTTACGATCAATGATATCGCCCGTGCGACAGGCCTGTCCACCGCAACGATCTCCAAATATATAAACCACAAAAAAATACGGGAAGAAAATCGTATCCTTATAGAAAAGGCAATTCAGGAGCTTGGATATACCCCAAACCGGAATGCCCAGCTTCTCCGTGCCAAAAACACACATACCATCGGTATCCTGATCTCAGATCTTGGTAATTATTTCTGGGGCGAGCTTGTTAACTCCATTATCAAGCATTTCACAGATCATGGCTATACAGTTATTGTCTGTTCCTTCTTTTTTGAACATCAGAAGGAGATCGATACGATACAGGATATTATCTCCCAGCACTTTGACGGAGTTATCATGCTCCCATCCTGCTGGCATGATGACCTGTACCAGCTTTTACAGAATGCCGGCATACCGGTTGTAATGCTCGATCAGATTCCTGCTTCCATGAGACATTTTCCTGTAGACTGTGTTATTTCTGATAATTACAAAGGCGGTGCACTGCTGGCAGAGCACCTTTTGGAAAAAGGCCACACAAAGGTCTGGATCATGGAACAGTATCTGGACGCCTACACCATCGAGCAGCGGATCCAGGGCTTTGTGGATGTATATCAGAAAAATGGCATTGGCCTTCTGAAACAGCCGGATTCTTTTCCCCCTGTTTCTTTTGGTTCCACTGCAGAAACGATCATCCAGAGCAACCTGCATTTCCAGAAGCTTATTGATTCTTTCGATCCCCCTACTGCTGTTTTTTTTGACTGCTATCTCTCCGCAATGGGCGGTTTAAGCGCTGCCAGCCAGGCACGGATTTCCGTTCCTCAGGATATTTCCTTTGTGTGCTTTGATGATGATCCGCTTTTCAAGACCATGAGCGCGACTATGACCTGCGTCTCACAGGATCTGACAAGCATGGGGAAACATGCTGTGGAATTACTTTTAAAAAGGATCCATGGAGACTATACGGATTTTCCCAAAATAGACATGCTGGATGTTGTATTCCACCCGCGGCGCTCCGTAAAAGACCTGTCCGAACACAACAGTACAGCATCCGGAAAGGATTGATTTATGAGTGCAACCATCAAGGACATTGCCAGAGAAACCGGTCTGGCATTGGCCACCATTTCAAAATATATCAACGGCGGAACTGTACGGCCGCAAAACAAAAAGCAGATCGACGAAGCGATCCGGAAACTGAATTACGTTCCACGAAACACGGCCCGGGGACTTCGTTCCTCCAAGACTTACCGTATCGGTCTGGTATCCGGTCCTCCCAATACTCCGCATAATGCTTTTCTTCTGAGCAAAATAGAAAACACCATGCGCGCTCACGGTTATTCTCTCACATTTATGAGCGGCGACAAGTATAAGGATCATGTCAATAAATTCGTCCCTCACATGCTCCGCTCCGGGATCGACGGCCTTATCATTACCTCTTTCAGTCTGAACCAGGACATCTGTTCTGCTGTGGAACACGCCAAAATTCCTGTTGTGGAGCTGGAAGAACACAGCCATTTCCACCGTACAGACTGTGTACAGACCAGCTGTACCTCCGGAGCCTACGAGATCGTGGAGCATCTGATAAAAATGGGGCATCAGAAGATCGCCCTTGTCACCGGTTCTCCTGCATCCTATACTGCATGTGAACGAAAAAAAGGCTATCTCCGGGCACTGGAAGACTACGATATTCCGGTTAACCCCGATTATATCATCGCTGAAAATTACACAAACGACTTTGGATATCAGGCAATGCAGAAATTATGGAATCTTCCGGAACGTCCGACTGCCGTATTTTCTGCGAACTATACACTATGCCTCGGTATTTATGAAGCGATCTACAGCCTTGGCATCCGGATCCCGGAAGACCTGTCTGTTGTCTCCTTTGATGATTTTGAACTGTCCATGCTGCTTTCTCCTCAGCTGACCGCTGTCCGTCAGCCGCTGACCGGTCTGGCAGAGCAGGCCTGTGATCTGCTGCTTCGCAGAATGAACGGAGACTACAGTGATTTTCCAAGGACGATACGCCTGAAGCCAGAATGTATCTACCGGGATTCCGTGCGTGATCTCTTTTCTGACGCTAAGTAATGCAAAGCAACTTTTATTACGGCAATTTCGGGAAGCACAACAGGCATTTTCATTCCGATCTACCCGCATATTCTGAGCATCTGAACCACTGCAATAATTTCACAGCTTTTACAAAGGGCACAGACCGTCACCGACACAGTCGATGATACGGTCTGTGTTCCTTCTGTATATATCCGTTATATCTGTCACAGCAGTCTCAGCAGCATATCTCCGGTTCCCACATTGTATCCGCTGGTTGCATAGATCCCATTCAGGCTTCCGTTTGTCACAATGATCAGCGGAAGCTTATCCGGATCTACGTACATTCTTCTTCCCAGTGTATTGATGAGCTCTGAAAAATCATCATATAAGATCTGAATATTTCCAAGCTTGCCCAGTGCTCTTGAAAGGGTAGGGGTCTCCAGCGCTTTTTTGCTTTTTACTACAAAAATGATCCTCTTCGCATATCGGGAAAAAGCTTCTTCCTGCTCCATCATCTCATTTAAGATATGCTCCGTCGGTTCTTTCTCCTCTTCCAGAAACGCCAGGATATGCTTCCCATCTGCCGTCAGTTCTGACGCCTTCACGGTGCTTCCATCTTCTTTTCTGAGAGTAAATTCCGGTATGGAGATATTCTCCAGCATGTCTTCCAGGTTTGCATTCCGAAATGCCAGCTCCACCCTCTTCATTTCTCCGATCTGAACCTCAAAATAATACTCCGCTGCAAATATATTTCCATTTGGCAGTCTGTTTGAGGTAAGGATCCTATAATTTCCCGCTTCCAGCGGCAGCTTCATCACCTGATCTCTGAAATTTTCGGCTTCCAGCTTCCGTGTGATATATTTTCCGGCTTCCAGTTTTGCGATGCTCCAGTTCTGGAAATATTTCCAATGTGTATCCGCACTTGCCTTCAGAAGGATCGATGCCTTTTTCTCCGTTTCCGCAGATACCGGGATGAATTTTCCGTTTTTCATATACTCCATGGAACGGTCATGAGGGTTCAGGCGTGCCGGAATCCCCAGTGTTCTCGCCATTGCCACAAAAAGGATCTTCTTTGACAGAAGACTTCCTGTTCCCGTTTTCAGACATCCGGACGGCGTGGTGATCACACTGCTGCGTTCTTTCTCCGGGCTGGAAACGATCTTATCCTCAATCCACTTCCAGATCTTCGCCGGCTCCTTTTGCAGCATATTTTTCTCTTCTTCCGACAGCTGCTCAAGGATCGCTTTTCTGTATTTCTGCAAAACTTCATCGTCAACTCTCGGGTTCAGTACATATGGTACAAAAATATCTGCATCCATGTTTTTTTCATACGGTAATGCAAATTTCAGGTGCTCCTCCAGAACCTGGCTGATACAGTCTGTTCTGTCTTTCTCTGTGAGGACTTCAAGGAGTTTTTTTCTCATTGAAGAATCTCCGGTTTCTTTTTCCAGGAATTTCCGACACTCCAGATTGCTCAGGTTTCTTACCTTCTGTTCCCTGTAAGCGTTTGCCTCTGCCAGACGTCTGCTACCTCTTTCCTTCTGCTCCGGTGTTGGCATATCTTTATTTACAGGTGCATCATGAGGTGCGATCATATCGATCTCCGTCCACTCCTCATAAAAAATACCCTTTTCCTTTCCTACGGGCATCAGACAGATCTCACAACAATCCTCTGTTTTTGTATCCAGGCTGTTTTCTGCATGCAGCCATTCTCCCTCTGCATACATCCTTGCAGAAATATGGATACTTCCAAGCCCTGTTGTCAGGCTGACTTTTCCCAGACTGTCGGTTTTCAGTTCTGCGATCGGGGCATATTCCGAATAATTCAGCACCTCAAAAGAAACTTCTGCACCTTCTGCCGGTTTTCCATGTGAATCCTTTACGGACACAGTGATCTCTTTTGTCAGTGCATATCGTTTCAGCTCGTTGAGCATAGTCACCATACCATCTTTGCCGATCACTTCTCCCTCCGGGATCATGGTATCAAAAACTCTTGAATGGACCATCATGGCCCTTGAGGAAGCGTTGGTAAACCATCCCTTATTCAGGATCTCCTCCGGCTCACAGGCTCCCAGAAAATACCAGCTTCCATCGCACCAGATTTCCACCCAGGCATGATTGTCATCACAATGAGACCACTTTGGTGCATATACCTGACGGGCAGGTACACCAACACTTCTCAGTGCATTAACGGTAAATACAGATTCCTCTCCGCATCTTCCGTTTCCTCTGCGGTATACGGCAAGTGCAGACAGGGTACGATCATCTGTACAATGATAGGTAGCCTCCTGTGCACACCAGTAGTTCACCTCCAGGGCAGCTTCCCGGAAACTCATTCCCTCAGTTCTCTCTCCGATCTCCCTGCGGAAAAATGTACGGCAGGGTGCGATCTCCTCCTCATTTACTCTATGAAACAGCACATAATTCAAAAAGATTTCCTCCGGCAGCTCTGCCACCCCGGAGTTTTCCTTCCATAAATATACGCCATTCTCCGCATAATCCAGGAATACTTCAAACGCGTAATTTCCGATATCACTGTACGGCATGAACGCATATAAATATTTGCACGCCAGAGCCACTTCGTCTGTGCATTCCGCAAGCTTTTTATCAATCTCCGCAAAAACCTGCGGTAACCCCATCATCTGCTCCCGATATTTTTTTTCGATCCGATCACGGTTTTCTTTCAGAAAAATCTTCCCCTCAGCCATTATAATTCCTCCAGAACTTTCTTTGCAGCACGAACATTTTCAATATCTGTACGCCATATCTCATATTCACTGAATGTCGGAAGTCCCATATTGACACCTTCCTTGCGAAACTGCATCGCACTGTCCGTTACAACCTTGCCGCTCATATGATAAGCCTTGATCCCGGTAAGGGGATAAAGCTGGCGGATCACTTCCGCACCGACGCCACTCCCCGCCTGGATGGTGATACGTCCCTGACTCCTGGTTTCCAGTTCCTTCAAAAGCTCCGCACCCTGAAGGCAGGTATTCTTCTGTCCGGAGGTAAGGATCGTATCGATTCCCAGCGAGATTGCCTGTTCCATAGCCTCGATCGGATCTGCGCACACATCAAAAGCCCTGTGCAGCGTAACAGACATATCTCCCGCCGCATCCATCAGTTCTTTCATCTGTTCCATATTCAAGGTGCCATCCGGTTTCAGGATACCTACCACAACACCCTCCGCTCCCATTTTGCGGAAATCCTTTACGGCATTCCTTATCATAGAAAATTCCGCATCTGTATAACAGAAATCTCCAAACCGCGGACGGATCAGCGCATGGATCCGGATATCTGAACGCTTCCTTATTTCCTCAAAAAGCCATGGACCGGGAGTTGTCCCCCCGATGATCAGATTGCTGCAAAGCTCCAATCTGTCCGCACCACCCTCGGCTGCTGCCATGGCGGATTCCACAGAATCCACACAGGTTTCCAGAATATAGTCTTTCATGTAAAAATCCCCCTTTATTACTGTCTGCTCAGAGTAATTTCACTCCGGTATTCCTCAGTATGTTCACAATGGTATCATCCGGAAATTCATCGGTAATGATCCCGCTGATATCATCAAAATGTGTATATTTATAAGATTCGTTAAAATAAAACTTCTCTCTCTCCATAACCACATATTTATGTCTGCTACTCTGCACTGCCGCCTTCTTGGTCAATCCATCCTCCACTCCGGATGTAGTAACTGCAAAATCTGTCATATCCACGCCACAGCTTCCCAAAAATGCCCGGTCAAAGCTGTACTGCTTGATCACCTCAATGGCCGCAGCTCCCATAAATCCATTCACCGAACGGTACATAGTTCCCCCTGTGCCTATGGCCGTAATGGACGGATTCGCAGCAAGGATCTGCAGGATATCGATCATATTGCTGACAACCACAACATGCATACCCGACGAAGCGATAAGCCTTGCCAGCTCTATATTTGTAGTGGAAACATCCAGAAAGATCGTTTCGTTATTTTTGATCAGCTTGAAGGCTTTCGCAGCGATCACTTTCTTCTTATCAAGATTGTACATACGCCTGTCTACTACATTTCTCTCCAGAGGATACTCCTGTGACAGGATCGCTCCGCCGTAAGTCCTCTTTAATCTGCCTGCATTTTCAAGGATCTTGAGATCCTTGCGGATACAGTCCTCCGTAACCTGAAACATCTCGCTTAATTCTTTGACCCTGACTTTTCCTTTTTCGCGGAGACATTTCTCTATTGCATTCTGTCGTTCTTCTGTAAACATGGTCCTATCTCCTCATTCCTGATTTTTCTGTGATAAAAGTTCCAGAAATCAATACTCCGCAAAACAATATCCGGCGCATTGATCCCTGGAAAGCCTGTGATTTCAGTATAACAGTTCGATATCTTACTGTCAATTATTTTGTATTATTTTTTATTGTTTTATCGTATTTTAATCAAATCAAGTAATTCCACTGGTTCAATTGCGAACCTCCGCTTGCCCCCTGTTCCGGGAATCCCTTACAAAGCTGCAAATATCCCCCTGACTCAAAGCCACATGTTCCCTTGCGGAATTATAAAGGTCAATAAACATTGAAAATATTGAATAAATTATGAGGACTTGTCTGTACTCTTCCCGAAACAGACAAGTCCCCACAGTTCCATAACAAATATCCAGTTATGAGCAGATAAAATCAGATTTTTACTATCTGCACATATATTCATCCAGCTCTCCGATAAATTTCTCCGGCATCTTTCTCTCAAACGGGAAAACCTCCGCATTCCCCAGTTCATCTGCAATACATCCCAGAAGGATCGCACTTCTCTCCAGCGACCAGGCAGACAGCAGATCAATCGTATCATAACGAGTATGCATGCCAAAACCATCCCGGTTCAGAGTCATGGCCGGAATTCCCTTCCATGCAAAAGAATTGGAATCACTTCCCCAGATCTGATTCTTCGCAGACGCTCCGATCCCTGTTCCGTCAGCGATCTCAAGAAGCTTATCACAAACAGAAGCCTCTCCCGTCACTCCCAGAACATTTCCTCCGATCAGCTGCCCGGCCAGATCTACATTCATATTAAAACGATGCGCTCCAAGCTCACTCTCATGAACTCTGATATAATCCCGGCTGCCCAGCAAACCCTTCTCCTCAGCACCAAACCACACAAATTCCATAGTCCTGCGCGGTCTATACTGCTGAAAATATCTGCAAAGCTCCATGATGATCGCTGCCCCAGCCATATTATCATAGGCTCCCGGTCCCTCCGGCACCGAATCATAATGCGCCGTAATCGTCAAGATCTCATCTTTCTTATCCGTACCTTCGATCCTCGCCACTACATTACGGGATCTGCACGCCGTCACATCCTGTTCCACAACCAAGCACACCTCAGACGCACCCTCCGTCACCAGCTCCACTGCATCCTTATAATGAAGATTCGCCCCCGGAATCCTGCCACTATATTTTTCCTGCATCTTGTGAATATCCTCTGCAGACTCCGACAATCCTTCTGTCTCTTCTGCTGCATCCCCCGGAAAGATCATCGGCAGGCTGCGCTGACAGGGAACCCTGTCCACTCCTTCATCCAGCGGAGAACCCTCCACACTGATAAAACCAACAGCTCCGGCGCTCACCAGTCTCTGATACACATCACCACTCACCCGGCCATTCACCATAACGATCTTACCCTTCGCCCGGGAAAGACTGACAGCATCCCCATTCTCCACATACAAAAAATCCGCTTTCAGACCTTCTGCCCCAGTATTTCCACATCTTCCATACCCGGTCACCACATACTCCTTCTGATAAGGCTCCACAACCTTAAGCACCGCTCTGTTGATCCGAAAACCCCAAAAATCAAACTCCTCCATCCGATTCTTCACTCCGAAGCTGTCCAAAGTATCCCGGATCATCTTCGCCGCCTTCACTTCCCCCGCAGTACCCGCTTCTCTGACAAAATCAAACCCGGCCAGAAACTCCATCTGCCGCCTGCCGCTGATTTCCTTCGTATTCATAACCCCACAACCTTTCTGAATTTTTTCCAAGTCCCCATCCACTGCTTATCGCTTTTCGCAACCCGCAGGAGACTTACTTGATTCGGTTAAATTATACACTATTTTTCAGCAAAAAAACTGCCTGCAGCTATTTTTCAGCCTACCCGGCCAAAAAATCTCCGCAGACAGTTTATATTTCATATCAGTAAATCATTTATATCCATATCCTAAGCCACAAACGAACCAACCGCAGCCGGAGCCCGGTAATCATAGTCAGAAACCTTGATCCCTGTAGCCGCTGTACTGGCGTGAACGATCTTACCATCACCAATATAAAGAGCCACATGATCAATACAACCCTCACCATAAAAAACCAGATCACCAGCCTCAATATCCGCAACACTCTTCTTCTCAGAAGCCGAACACTGAGCTGCAGCAACCCGAGGAAGCTCATACCCAAACTCCGCAAACACAGACATCACAAACCCCGAACAATCCGCCCCGTTAGTCAGACTCGTACCACCATAAACATAAGGATTCCCCACAAACTGCAGCGCAAAATCCACAATCCCCTGCCGCATCTCCAGACGCGCAGCCTCAGCAGCCTTACGCTCCTCTTCCGCCTTACGCGCAGCCTCAGCAGCCGCTTCAGCCTCAAGCCTCTCCTGCGCGATCACCTCAGCCTCAGCCTTCGCCTCCTGATACCCCTGAACCTCAGAAACCGTCTTATCCGCCAGAGCACTGGCAAAAGCAGAAATAGAATCCGCACCATCCGAAAAATCATCCTCAATAGAAAGCTCCTCCACATCTCCATCAGACACAGCACTGACACCATCCACATCCGCAAAAACAACAGAAGGAACCACACCCACAAGAACAGCACTCAGAACAACAGCAGCAAATTTCTTATAAAACATAAACAATAAAACTCCTCTCAGAAAACCACGCAGCAACACAATCCATCCATTCAGACAGAGATTCACAATCCACTTCGCCACGCTCCTCGCTCACTAATTTGTTACAATTTTATTAAATTTGTTACGCAAGTGTGTATCCTACCATAAAAATCCCCACCTGTCAAACCCTTTCACAAAACCTTCACACACCAATCAGCCATCCAGCACAGCGACGATGGCACATCCCTCACCTTCAGACCACAAGAAACTCAGCCTTTCCTCCCAACCATCCAGCGCAGCGCTGATGGCTCATCCAACTCCCGGGAATCCACTCAATCCTCCATCCCTCATCAACCCCACACTTCCGCCAGAAGCCCCACACAGCCACCACTACCTCCTGCCCGGAATCGAACAGCCGGGGAGACGGGTGCCGGTTGGCTACGACTCTGCAGGAGGGGAGCTGATTCTTGGCTGGCGGAAATCTGCGTTGTTTTTAAAAAGTCCGCTGTCTGAGCGGCAGCAAGCCGCGAGTTCGGACTTTTTAAAAACGGTTTTAGCAGAATTCCGGCAGCCTAGAAGCAGCCCCCGACGAAGCCCGGAGCCAACCGGCACCCGTCTCCCCGGCGTCCGTCATCCGCCATCCGCCCTCCACCCTCCACCACAAAAAAAGAGCGCCCCGCAGCCCATCCAGACCACAAAGAACGCTCTCCTAATTCCATCAGCTTACAATCATACACAATCACCTACGATCAGCATACAATAATCCCATACGATCGCATCAAATATAACTCATAAACCCCTTCCCAACAACCTCACTACTCTTAGTAACCATCAAAAACGCCTGCGGATCCACCTCATCAATAAACCTCTGCAGCAACACCGCCTGCCTAACATCAACAACCGTCAGAATAATCTTCTTATCCTTATGCGAATAACCCCCCTCCCCATGATAAACCGTAGCACTCCGCTCCAAACCATTCATAATAAACTCACAGATCTCATCCGGCTTACTGGAAATGATCGTAAAATACTTATTCAGCTTCATTCTCTCAATAGACTTATCGATCAGCAACGTCTTAGCCATAAGCCCCAGCACAGAACAAAGCCCCGTAGTAAGATCAAACACCATAAACGAAACAACAACGATCACACAATCCACCGCAAACAATGCACCCGAAATATTCATCGTAGAATACTTCTTAATGATCATCGCCACAATATCCGTGCCACCACCCGAAGCATTCTCAAAAAACAGCAGCGCCGCAGCCAGCGCCGGCAAAATGATCGCAAAGCAAAGCTCCAGCATAATATTCCCCGTCAGCGCCCTGTTCATAGGAAAAACCTTCTCAAACACATTCAGAAGCAAAGAAGAAACAACCGTAACATAAGCCGTCTTCACTCCAAAATCCCGGCCAAGAACAATAAACCCGATCACCAGCAAAATCAGATTGATCACCAGGTTGATCTGCGCAGACGTCATCGGAATAAAATGCGAAAACACAACCGCCATACCCGAAACACCACCAAAGGAAAAATTATTCGGAAACTTAAATACATAAATTCCCACATCCATCAGAACAACGGCAAATGTGATAATGATATACTCCATCACACGCTTTGGTATCAGATTTTTCATTAAAAAATATCCTCCTGATCTCCTCAAATAATTTTCACCGGTAACTACCGGTCAAAACCAGCAATCCCCGCATCCTCTTCGTTTATCATACCTTATATCACCAAAAATGCAAATAAAAAAAGACAGAGAAAAATACATTTCCCTGTCCCTTATATCAACGAGCACGATCAACCACAGCTTACAGTCCGAAAAACCTCTCCAGAAATTCCGCCACACCAGCATGATCGTTATCTCCGGTCACCTCATTGGCGGCATCCTTTACATACTGTTTGGAATTGCCCATAGCAACACCGATACCTGCACCCTCCAGCATTTCCAGATCATTCTCATTATCTCCGAAAGCGATCACATGCATCCGGTCAATACCAAGCTTTGTGCGAAGCATGGCAAGACCCACACCCTTGTCCACGCCTGCTGCATTAAACTCCGCATTGCCGCTGATGGAAGTAGTCACTGCCACATCATCCAGATCCTTCCATTTCTCACGAAGTGCCCTGCTGGTCTCCATATCATCAAAATAAATATTGATCTTCTCTGCCTGATCCAGAATATCTTTCTGATGATAAAAATCCTTAATATATACATGTCTGCTGAGAAAATAATCTACAAAAGTTTTTTCCAGCAGATCTTTATCCGCTACAGATGCCACATAATCTCTGGCATCCGCATCAGAATAGGCGATTCCGTTTGCATAAGCCTCTGCGATCCAGCCTTTTGCGTCGCTGTTTTCCACATCCTTCAGGATTTTACTTACCATTCCTTTTGGCATGGTTTTTCGCCAGATCATCTCATTTTTATCGTAATCCCAGACAACACAGCCGTTTTCCACGATTCCCCATTTCACACCCCGGAGCACAGAAAACTCCCGGGGGATCAGTTCTCTGGTCCTTCCGGTTGCCGGCACCACATAATGTCCGTCATCGATCAGACGCTGCAGAACATTTCTGTTCCTTTCAGAAATCTTATTCTCACTGTTCAGAAGAGTTCCATCCATATCCACTGCAATGATATATTTTTCCATAAATTCCTCCTGTTTGTCTTTTCCTCACAGGCAAAAAGCGCATCTGCACTGCACCCGGATATCCTTTGGCAGTACAGATACGCACAAATACTCATACCTGCTCTCTGTAAAGCGGAGACTTTTCTTCCACTTTACTACTACATATACAACAGCTCAGGAATTACCGGATCCTCATCATAAACGCCTCGTACGGTCTTAAGTCCGCTTTGATTCCTGTTCTGTCCTTATAGTTTGCAATCTTAATATCCTCTTTATCGGACACATATTTCGCAAGACCTTCTGTACTTACCGTATCCTCAGAAAGGTTTGCCACCACGATCCACTGCTCTTTGTCGGAAGTTCTTAAATATGCAAAGATCTTCTCGTCTTCCGGAAGAAGGAGCTGATAGTCACCTTCTGTGAGAAGCTCTTCCTCATGACGAAGACAGATCAGATCCTTATAATAATAAAACACGGAATCATTTTTTTCCAGAGCTTTTTTTACATTGATCTCCTGGTAACGATCAGAAAGGCGGAACCATGGCTTACCGGTTGTAAATCCTGCATTTTCGCTGTCATCCCACTGCATAGGAACCCTGGCATTGTCACGACTCTTGTTCCATACTGCCTTGCGGAAATCATCCTCAGAAATGGTTTTGTTCTTAACGACAAGATCCTGATATGCATTACGAACCTCGATATCCTCGTACTCCTCCAGCGGGAACTGCACGTTTGTCATACCGATTTCCTCTCCCTGATATACATAAGGAGTTCCCTGCATACCATGGAGAACGGTAGCATAAGCCTTTGCACATTCCTCGCGGTAAGTAGTGTCATTTCCCCATCTGGAGATCACACGTGGCTGGTCATGATTTTCAAAATACAGAGCATTCCAGCCCTTGTTATAAAGCTTGTTCTGCCACTCACTCATAACACGTTTCAGATCACGGAGATCAAAAGGCTTCAATTCCCACTTGCGGTTTACAGAGCCCGGAATACGGTCGATGTTCATATGCTCAAATGTGAAGATCATATTCAGCTCCTCACGCTCCGGATCTGTAAACAGTCTTGCAACCTCCGGTGTGGAGCCCGGCGCCTCACCTACCGTCATACAGTCATATTTTGAAAGCACCTCCCGGTTCATCTCATGGATAAACTCATGAAGTCTTGGTCCGTTGCTGTGATATTTTCCTGTATAATACTTGCGGCCATCCGTTTTCGGGTAATCCGGGAAAGACTGGTCTTTGGAGATGGATGCGATTACGTCCATACGCCATCCGTCAGCTCCTTTATCCATCCAGAATTTCATCAGATCATAGATTTCCTTACGGACGGTTTCATTTTCCCAATTGAGATCCGGCTGTTTTCTGCTGTAAAAATGAAGGTAATATTGGCCGCGCTCTTCATCATATTCCCAGGCACTTCCACAGAAGCTGGAGCCCCAGTTGTTTGGCTCACTGCCGTCTGCTTTCGGATCCTTCCAGATATAATAATCACTGTATTTGCTGTCTTTTGATTTCCGGCTTTCCACAAACCATGCATGCTCATCGGAAGTATGGTTGACAACAAGATCCAGAATGATCTTGATACCATGCTCATGAGCTTTTCCGATCAGCTCATCCATGTCCTCGTTACTTCCGAAGCCCGCGTAGATCTTCCGGTAATCACTGATATCGTAACCGTTGTCGTCCTGTGGGGAGTCAAAAACAGGGCTGAGCCAGATCACATCGATTCCAAGATTCTGAAGGTAAGGGAGCTTTTCAATAATACCCTTGAGATCGCCGAAGCCGTCCCCGTTGGAGTCCTTAAAGCTTCTTGGATAAATCTGATATACAACGGAATTCTTCCACCAATCTTTCATTTCTTATGTCTCCTTTATTTTGCATTGAGCAGATATTTATAATCCGTATTTGCCGCTTATTTATATCCGGTCAGGTATTCTTCAACTGCCCTTTTGCAGTCAGTTATTTCAATATAACTTTTTTTCAGGTTTTTTATAGGCGGACCACCTGAGGTCCGCCTTTTCATAGTTCTGATCTTTATCCTTAAGGTTTATGCAATTCCAAGAAGAGAGAGAAGGATGCTCAGGATGATAACACCGATGATCAGAACTGTGATGCTGATATTTTTCTTTTTCAGCAGATAGTAGCACAGAAGAGTCAGTCCAAGAGGAACAATACCGACAAAAATCTGGTCCAGCATGTTCTGGAGGTTCAGAACAGATTCACCCTTCATGGTGAGCTCATAAGTGGAATTAAAGGTTACCATGCTGGCAGTCATGCCGCCGACCATGATCAGACCTACAATGCTGGCAGCTTTTGTCAGGATGTTCATAAGACCGCTTGCATAAACCTTCTGAATATATTCGGAACCAAGCTTGTAGCCCAGGAATGTTCCATAATATTTCACAAGAATAGACGGAATGTTGAAAAGAAGCAGGAACACGATCGGTGCCAGAACATTTCCGGATGCACCAAGACCTACTGCGATCCCGGCTGCGATCACACGGAGAACGCCCCAGAAAATGGAATCACCGATACCGGCCAGAGGTCCCATCAGAGAGGATTTAACTGCATTGATAGAGCTCGCGTCAAAATCCTTCTGCTCGCTGTTTTTCTTCTCCATGGAAGCTACAAGACCCATGATGAAAGTGGAACAGGTGATGGTTGTATTGAAGTAGGACATACTTCTTGTGAGGGCAGCTTTTTTGCCTTTCTCATCGTTTTTGTAAAATTTGTTGATAAATGGCATCAGGGAATAGCAGAAACCGGAAGCTCCCTGTTTTGCCGGGCTTACTGCCGCATACAGAGTGAAGGAACGCCAGAACGCTTTTCTCAGCATTTTTCTTTCATCTGCTGGAATGGATTTCGTTAAATTACTCATGAGAAAAATTCCTCCTCTTCTTCATCAAGATATTCGTCAGAACCACCGGCCGGTGAAGCTGTCACTCTCTGCGCCGCAAGCTGGTTCAGCTTGTAATCATTCATACCAATAGAAATGGCAATGATCACACCGATCACGGCAAGAGCGATCAGTGGAAGCTTTAAGTATGCTGCAAGGACAAAGCCCAGGAAATAAAACATACAGATCTTGTTATCCCAGAGCATCTTCATCAACATTGCCATACCTACTGCCGGAAGAAGTCCGCCGCAAACTGTCAGACCATTCATAACAACATCCGGGATGGCATCCAGAAGTGCACTGACTGCATCAGATCCGAACAGGATCCCGAAAAATGCGAACAGGGAATATAAAAACCAGTTTACAGCCCAGAGCCCATAGTGAAGAGCAACGATCTGTTTTTCTTTTCCTTCTGCCGCCAGACGGTCGAAGGTTTTTGCAAACATACCTACAATAAAAATATAGAGAACGGTCTTGATCTGAAGACCAAGGATACCGATTGGAAGTGCAAGTGTCAGGGCAACCTCAGAGCCTTTGCCAAGCATGATGGCAAAGGCAGTTCCTACAGCTGTGGCAATTCCGGGTTCTGCTGCAGAAGCTCCGCCGATATTTACAACTCCCATGAATACAGCTTCCAATGAAGCTCCGATGATAACTCCTGTGTGAAGATCTCCAAGGAACAGACCTACCAGTGGCCCGATGACGATCGGACGGTTCAGCATGGTAAATCCGACCAGCTCTGCACCGCCGACACAGATAAATACGGCAAGTGCTACAAGAAATGCGTTTAACATTTTTTCTTTCCTCCCTTTTTTGTGCTACGTTTTATTTATTCAGTGGATGTCAGTCAAGCTTGTCCAGTATATCCTTCACAAGCTTCTGCTCATCATTGGGTACCTGCTGCATACAGGCCTTCGGATCAAGAGCCACCAGCTCTTTCAGTGCCTGCTGTTCTACTTTTGTCAACATGATAGTCGGGGCCAGGACAAGCTTCTCGGAAACATCGATTCCATCAAAACGTCCCGTATTTCCTACATTGAGGAATCCGATCTCACCAACATTTTGTCTTATCTTCAGAGCATCCTTTACCGTTCTTGTCAGAACCAGAATACGCATCCTGGATGCCTTCGGATTGTTTAAGATACGAATGGCTTCATCCACCGGTTTGATCAGCGATTTGATTCCGCCCGGTACGGCCATTTTCAATGCCATCTTCTGGGTGTTATCGTTAGCTGCCTCGTCATTAGCTACCACGATTCCCTGTACAGCCAGCTGTTTGGTCCAGGTCATGGCAACCTGTCCGTGGATCAGACGGTCATCTACACGAAGTGCGGTGATCTTTGCTGTGGAATTGTCATAGGACTGGGGAGCCAGAGCTTTTTTCGGTGCGGATTTTTTTGCATACGATGCAGCACCTTCTGAAATCTGCGCAGTATTTTCGATACCCTGTGCAGTATCTTCTTCAGCGTTTTTTTCAGATGTGGATTTCTTTCCACCGCCAAGGTCTACCATCTGAAGCTCTTCTCTGGCATCATCGATGAACTCCTGGATCTCCTCCTCTGTCACATCGTCATCTGCCATCATGACCTGCATCAGGACCGGAAGGTTGGTTCCTGTGATCAGTGTGACATTTTCTTTCTGGCTGTATCTCAGAAGCTTCTGATTTACGCTTCCTCCCATCAGATCTGTGAAAACGAAAATCCTGTCGTTTTCATGCTGTGCGAAATATTCTTCAAACTTTTTCTCCACATTGTCTTCCGGTGTCACATAAGCGTCGATGGTTGTGATCTCATCCATTTTTCCAACGATCAGCTCTGCTGTATAACGAATGCCGGAGGCCATTTTTCCATGTGTGGCGATCAGAATCTGTTTCATCTGGTATTCACTCCTTCTGTACTCTTTCCCTTTGGTTATGTACCTAACCTTTATGTTCACACTATAGCATCAAAATTAGGCTGTGTAAATAGGTTATGTACATAACCTATCATTGTAACAAGTTCAAAATCATGGTTTTGTGCAGGTTTCACATAGAACAGCAAATGCTTATTATCCACATCTTCAGCACGAACCCACACATGATAACTCTTTTACGATTTCAGGTAAATTTACAAAAAGCCGAAAATACTCTGACTGTCAGACACTGACAGTTCCCGTATATTTCGGCTTTTGATATCTTTATATCTCAGATTCTCTGTACTCTTTCTCTGTACTCTTACTATATTGAAAGTCCCGATTTTCTGTTTTTCACAGTTCTGCAGTGACTTCTCGTATCTACCCCCCTGATCAGATCAGGTACATTCTCTGCAGACTTACTTTTCCTCATGCTGCGGCTGTACAGATCTCCTGGGGATCAGCGTGACCGGAAGCATGATCTCATTTTCACGCTCTTTTTCCACTCCATTGATCCGTTCCATCAGAATTTCCACTGCAAGAGACGCCTTCTGCTCCACATTCTGGCTGATAGTAGTCAGACGAGGCACGGAAAATTCCGCATAGCTGATGTTATCGTATCCTGCAATTCCAATCTCCTCCGGAATCTTTACTCCACGACTGCTGAAAAAGCTGATAGCCTCCAATGCATAGAGGTCCGACAGGAAAAACAGTGCGGCCTTTGGTTTTTTCCGCTGGAGCAGCCACGCATAGCTTTCTTTTCGTTTGGCGTAGTTCATTCCAAGAGCAGTAAACTGCACCTTCTGCTTTTTCTTTGCAAAATCCTTCGCCGCCCGCTGAGCGCCCATGTAACGAAGATGGTCCACACCATTATCACGGCCTGCACAAACCTGGATATGCTCATAGCCGCATTCCAGAAGATATTTTGTCATAAGATAGCCGCCGCTTTCGTCGTCCAGTCCGATATTCAGGACATGTTTTTCCTGGCCTGCATCAAGCTCACCGTATGCATCAATGGAAACGATCGGTTTGTTGATCAGCTGATAGATCTTTTCACAGTTGCTTTTGCTGAAGGAGATGGCAATAACGCCATCTACATCCCAGCCCATGACCATCTGGAATATCTTATCTGTATCCTTTGCGAAATACAGCATCAGATAATATCCCAGCTCCTGCACGTATTTCTCGATAAAACCGATGATCTTTCCATAAAAAGGATCTCCGATGATAGAATCCCTGAAGTCTTTATGATAATTGATCACAACTGCGATCAGCTGGGATTTTTCTTTATTCAGAACTCTCAGTCCCATTTTCTGGACATATCCCATTTCCCGGATAAGATTCTCGATCTTCTGAATATTGGCAGGAGATACTTTTTTTGTTTTTCCATGTATGACATTGGAAACAGTTGTTGTACTCACGCCTGCTCTTTGTGCGATTTCCTTAATCGTTGCCATTATCTTTCCTCCAGAGATATTTCTGTGCGGAAGCCACTGCATTGGCTCCATCTGAAACAGCAGTTACTATCTGGCGAAGTGCCTTGGTACGAATATCCCCCGCTGCAAAAACCCCAGGTGCGCTGGTAACCCCCTCTTCTCCTGCACAGATATATCCATTTTCATCCAGCTTGAGCTGATCCTTTACAAGTGTCGTATTAGGAACAATCCCCACAGCAATGAAAACACCATCTGCGGTCAGCTCCCTCTCTTCATTTGTTTTTATATTACGGATCTTAAGACCGGTCACTTCGTCCTGTCCCAGGATCTCAAGGGGAACACTGTCCCACACCATTTCTATATTCTCACAGGCAAAAATTTTCTCCTGAAGTGTCTGATCTGCTCGAAGCGCATCACGGCGATGAACAAGATATACCCTTTCACAGAGGCCGGAAAGAAAAACTGCATCCTCTGCTGCCACGTTTCCTCCCCCCACTACCACTGCGGTCCGATCCTTATAAAAAGCTCCGTCACAGGTAGCGCAGTAGGAAACACCAAGGCCGCTCAGATCATCCTCTCCCGGGATATCAAGTTTCCGGTGCTCTGCCCCAAATGCAAGGATCAGAGATTTCGCCTGATATTCATGCTTTTTTGTACGGATCGTCTTGATCTCTCCGGAAATATTTTCCAGGGAAAGAATCTTCTCTCGCTGCGGTTCCAAGCCCAGCTTCCGGGCATGTGCCCCAAAGGCTTCTCCGAGATCCATGCCCGATATCCCCGGCATTCCCGGATAATTATCCACCGCATAGGTAGCTGTGACCTGACCGCCCGGTGCAAAGTTTTTATCGATCCATATGGTATTTAACCTGGCCCTGGACGCATAGATCGCTGCCGTGATCCCTGCCGGACCTCCGCCTAAAATTGCAAGATCATAAATATCACTCATGTTATTTCTCCATTTTTGTATATTTCCGCTCACATAATATCATAGATTCCGTAATTTTCCAATATGATAGAACAAAGCGCCACTCTGAAAGGACGTTACTGTTTGCTTCGAGACCATCAGCACTCTCCACATGGTATATGTCTGTAAACAGTAATGAAAGACTGTCTTATGTCTCTTAAAATCAGGAAAAATAAATCTCCTATTATCATCACTCTGCTTCTTATCCTGGCACTTCTCACCGGCCTTACTGCCGGTTATTTTTCCACTCACGGGATCACAGAAAACGGAAAATTCGAAGCCTTTTCCGGAAAAGTTTTTCAAAATGAAGTTTCCGGCAGCACCCTTACCCTCCATTATACCCTGGCACATCCGGAAAAACAGGGTATCCGGCGAAAAAAAGCTTCTCTTGGCACTGTCCCCACAGATATGAAAAATACATACCAGATCTGCAGCCAGTACGAAAAAAAGCTGAAATCCTTCCGCTACAGCCGCCTTTCCACGGAAAATCAGCTGACGCTGGACTCCATGCTCCTCTATTACCACACGGAAAAATCACTGGGCGACAATTATCTGCTTCAGGAGCCTCTTGGCCCAAGTCTTGGTATTCAGGCTCAGCTTCCGGTTCTTCTGGCGGAATATGCCTTTTATGAAGATCGTGATATCACCGACTATCTCACTCTTCTCACCACCATCCGCCCATACTTTCGGAGCATCCTGGAATTTGAGAAAAAGAAATCCGAAGCTGGCTTCTTTATGAGCGATACTACCCTGGACCGGATCCTTGCACAATGCAGTGCTTTTATCCAGAATCCCGACAACAATTATATGCTGGAAATTTTCCAGAAAAAGCTATCCGAATATGGAAAACTTCCTTCCTCAGAGCAGAACGCTCTGGTCCTGACCCACCAAAATCTTATGAAAACAGAAGTCATCCCAGCCTATCAGGAACTTATGACCGGTCTGGAAGCTTTGCGTGGCACAGGAAAAAACACTCGTGGCCTGACTTATTTCAAGGGAGGAAAAGCCTACTATCTCTATCTTCTTCAGAGTCAGACCGGCTCTTACGTTCCTGTAAAGCAAATGGAAAAACGACTCTCCGGACAGCTTTCCGACGAGATCGGCATCGCAGGAACCATACTTCGACAAAACCCGGAGCTTCTGACTACTCTCAGCCGGGGAATCACTTTCAGAGAAATGAAACCTGCCCAGATGCTGAATGCCTTGCAGCAGAAGATCCAAACAGACTTCCCACCTCTCACAGATGTCACCTTTGAGCTCCGCACAGTCCACGATTCCATGAAAGAATATCTAAGCCCCGCCTTTTATCTCACCCCACCTATGGATACCGGAACCCCCAATGTGATCTACATAAATCCGGCTGCCAGCTACCAGGGCCTGGAGCTTTTTACCACACTGGCACATGAAGGATTCCCGGGGCATCTTTACCAGACTGTCACCTTCCAACGCCAAAAATCCTCCAACATCCGAAATCTTCTCTGCACCTCCGGCTTTGCAGAAGGATGGGCCACCTACATCGAACCCTATGCCTACCAGTACGCCGCCGATTATATTCAGGATCCTTCTGCCACAGAGCTTGCCAGGATCTCCTGGCTGAACCGAAGCATCAATTTATGCATGTACTCCCTTCTGGACATTGAGATCCATTACAACGGCTGGACTCAGGCCGAAGTCGCCAGCTTTCTAAAAGCCTTTGGTATCGAAGACAGCGCCGTTGTCTCCGAGATCTACCAGTATATCCTGGAAACCCCGGGAAATTATCTGAAATACTACTGGGGCTACTTAAGCCTTCTGGACTTACGCACTTCCGAACAGAACCGCCTTGGCCAGGACTTTGATCTGAAAGCTTTCCACAGCCAGATACTGAAGATTGGTGGTGTACAGTTCCCGGTGCTGGAGAAGTATATTGATGCGGAATTTTGAAACTATTTTTTCACTCCAACCCAGCAAAAAACAGTTCATAAAAATCATCCTCACCCTCAAGCATCGGAGAATTCTCTCCGCCGCCATTGGTACTCCTCTTCATCGCTGCATAAAATTCCTCACCAGCTGCGATCAGATCCATCTCATAAACCGGAACCCCAAGCTCCCGGCACTTCTTACAGAAAGCAGCCAGCGGCGCTTTCTCCCTGCGGGTAGCAAGCAACATCTCCCGAAGCGCCGGGTCCCTGCGGGCCTTTTCCTTCAGATTATCAAGCATCTCCACAACTTCCATCAGACTCAATCCCCCTTCACACAGCTTCTGAACAGCACATCCAGTTCCGGAATCTCTTTTTTCAGAGAAACCAGCTCCCCATTCCTGGTAAAACAATGCTTCGAGGAAGCCTCTGTACAAACCTCACTTCTGGTCACATTAAAAAACTCATAAGCCAGCTCCAGAACCACACCACTGTACTTCTTCACCGAAACCGAAATCCCAACTACATCATCAAAAAGCACCGGCTTCTTATAAGAAACTGAAACCCCTGCAACCGGAGAAACAATCCCCCTCTTCTCCACCTCACCATAACCAAAGCCCAACTCCTTCATGAAATCGATCCGGGCCTCTTCCATCCATTTCACATAATTGGAATGATGGATGATCCCCATCTGATCCGTCTCATGATACTGTGCCTTACGCCTGTAAACACCCATGTTTATATCCTCTCTTCTGTAAAAATCTGACATTTGTCACCAGTAACAAAATATCCTCTTTATTTCTCACAAACCATACTCTTTATACAACTCCCTGCAAGCCTCCGCACTGTCTATGATTTTCCCAATCTCATCCATTCGACCATCCGCGATCAAACGATTGATCAACATCCTCATCCTCGTTTCTCCAATAGCCTCGCCCTCTGCTTTTCCCTCTGCTTTTCCTTCTGCTTTTCCTTCTGCTTTTCCAATAATTTTCCCACGTGCTTCTCCCAGCTCAAACAAGCGTTCCGATTCCAACTGTAAAACCTTTCCACCTATAATTTCATCTACTCCTTTCTACTTGATTTTTTCTTCTTTTCGGAAAATGTAATCTGATATCCTTACAATTAATCTAGTGGATCTCACACGACTAAAGTCACATGCTCCTCAGTCGCTTTAAGCGACAAGGCTAAATATCGACGGATACGCCTGTAACTTAGGATATGCGCAGTCATGCGCTTTTTCCATGCCAGATATGGCAGGTTCCCACACTGCAGGTAATCCGCTGTATATCTGCCTGTGTTTATGCTACTCTTAAGAGTTCCATTTCTGAAAATAGTTCTCTTAAGTCCGCATATACACATGAGATCCTACGCTTTACTGAAGGGACTTTTGCCTCCAGCAAAGACCTTTCCGTTGCCGGAAGGGGTTTTAAGAGTTCCCGGATAAAATATCTTGCTCCAATATTATAGGACGCCGAAAGATCACAGTTATATCTTTTTCCATTCTGGAATGTACATAAACTATGATTGCCTGGATCACGGACAACTGTTCCCGACCCATCCCAGGCAAGCCTGCTGGTATTCCATGCACAGATCCTGGATATCCGCATCCCTCTGCGATGCGCCTGATGTTCACATCTTATCTGGATATCCCTTTTTCTCCACAAATGCAGCTTCTGTTTCTTTCTTCCGGATATCTTTCCTTTTGTTTCCAGATACTCAAACACGATCACATCCGCATGGTTTTCTTCCGCATATCCTGCAACTGCTCCTGCGATCTTTCTTCCAAGTTCTGTGTTAAGACGCTTCGCATAAGCCCATCTGCTTTTCACCTGTACAGAACCATGTTCCCGCTGGAACCTGCGTATCCGTCCCAGCACACGGTACATCCGGTCTTTTTCACTGGGAAAATCAATAAATTTTCTTCCCAGGACAGTTCCATCTGACCGCATAATAGTGCAGACTGCATCCGTATTGATTCCTAAATCCACACTGCAGATAATCTGTTCTTTTACAGGTGCCTTTGTAAGCGGCACCTCTTCTGTATAAGAAAAACGCAGGAAGTATTTACGATGCCTTTTTTCCAGCACGGGAGCTGCTGTTCTTTTTCCCGCCCAGTATTTCCTCAGATATTCCATATCTGTATGGCTGAAACCGACACGGAACCATTTCCAGTCATGGCCGTCATAAAGTTTCAGGTACGCTCCATCTTTTTCCTCAGTATCTTCACGGTACATCACATCACGGTAAAATACCGGCATAGCATGATTACCACACACCAGCTTCGGCGTGCCGCCTTTCTTATCCATTTTTTTCCACAGTTCCAGCCTCGTCTTATATGAGGATACGCTTCCCAGGGCATGCTGGATAGCTGCCCTTCTGAGATAAGAAGGCATCTTTGGAAATCGCAGGTCAAAATCAAACCTTGCCTGATTCTTTTTTGTGGTATGCACCAGATGTTCTGCAGTATTGAAACGTTTTTTAGGTTCCGTGATCACTGCCAGTTCATCCCATGCCTGGGCATAGATCTCAATCAGACAACTGACCGCAGAACGATAAATATCCAGTGTCTGGCGGATCGGGATATTCTGTTTTCGCAGTTCTACGCCATAACTGGATACTGTCCTCATCTTTTTTCCTCTTTCTTACAAATATAAAAAACGAGTTCTTTCAGATTACTGTTTTTCTTTTTGCCCTTCGATATAAGAACATACCTGTTCCCTGCTCCTGTCACTCACAGTTACTGCACAATAAGATGGATTCCACAGATGCCCTCCCCAAAGTTCCTTCTTCAGTTCCGGATGCGCAAGAAACATCTGCCTGGCAATGTTCCCCTTCATGATCTTGATCATATCCGAGATATAAAACTGTGGTCTGCAGTCTACAAGAAGATGGATATGATCCGGCATAACCTCCATTGCCAGGATCTGAAATTTATATTCTTCTGCAAGGTCACAGAGCATTTCTTTGCATTCTGCATCAATACCATCTTTTAAAACTTTTTTCCGATATTTTGTACACCATACCAGATGGTACTGCAGGGAATACACATATCCTCTACCATATGAAAGTTCATTGTTATTGATATTAAACATATTTTTATCCATGTTTTTATTATACCATATGCAAATAGAATTCACAAACATTTGTTCTGCTTATTCTCAAAAAAATAGTGCGCCTAACTCATCACTGAAGTAACGAGAATGCGACGCACAGGTTTTCAATAATCTTCGTAGTTTCTCAGAATCCTCACCTATTATATGCGCCGACTCCTCGTATCTCATTACATAAAACGGAAGCAACAGCAGTAAATTTTTCTCAAAAATGCTATCCTTTGTATAACGCTCCACCTTCACCGTCGGAACACGATATGCACACACCTGCCCATCCGGAAGCAGCAGCTCCACTTCCTCAACATCCGGCGTATTCTTCGTAGATCTTAAATAAATTACACATGATCTCGGAAACTCCACATAAAACTTCCGTCCTAATCTCCGCCTACTCTCCAAAGCAATCGCAAAATCATACTCAAACATCCTGATCGCCATCATAGTATCATCCGCACTCTAACACTCAATATGATACACCTTATCCCCGATCAACAGCCGGGCATCCGTGATCAATTCCCCATCCTCCAGCTGATGCTCATTCCGAAGATGCACAATCTTTACATTCTCCGGATACGAAGTATGAAACACCTCATTGATAAGCGGAACGAGCAGGTAAGTCATCCTCTCCACCATTGTCCGGAAAACATCGTCAAATATAGTATTGTTATTCATTAACACTCCTACTGATATATAAATTATACCACACAAAGAAAACTTGACACTCCCCACAGCTAAAGCAGGGGGATTCTTGCTTCTCCCACTACTGCATTGGCAAACACCTTACGGTACTGCAATGTCTTACACAGTGTCCACAAGCTATATTTATACTGTTCC